>CAVDQU010000026.1:0-24148 GCA_963611035.1 Agathobaculum sp. | reverse complement strand
CGCTTTCACTGTGTACATATTTTTCCAGCTGGCGGATGCAAAGCTGGGTAGTCTCATGCATACCAGTACCAAACGCAGTTCCCGGATCGATCTGTACTAACAGCTTGTCCTTGTGTTCTTCCGGAATGGTCTCCCAGGTTGGTTTGATCAGGATATGATCTACTGTAAAAGGCTTAAAATACTGCTTCCAGTTGTTGATCCAGTCCTTATCCTCTGTCTCAGACGCTTCAATGGTGCACTGTCCCAGATCTGTATAAGCAGACATTTCATCCAACCCTTCATTAACACGGCGCAGCATTTCCTCTACCAGGTCATCATCATCCAGATAAAAGCTTACCTTGGCAACGCCTTCGTCCGGTGGAAGCTCCGGAAGGATATCAATAAACATTCCCTTTGTCTCTTTTTCTGTAAGAGGCACATTATCTTCTACTTCAATGCCCTCAATACCCACATCATCCAGCATGCTGCTTACAAGGTCAACTGCTTCTGTGGTTGTTGTAAGAGTGAATTTTTTCCACTTCATAATGTATTTCTCCTTTTAGTTGCCCGTCAGAATTTTTATAAATAATATCCCCAGTACTACCAGAACAACCGGACGGACGATTCTTTGGCCGTCATGGACCACCAGCCCTGAACCCAGGTAATTGCCCGCTACAGAGCAGGCTGCTGCTGCCAGTCCCAGAGGATAATAAACATTTCCCGCTATAATAAATGTCACCAGTGCTGCTACATTAGAGGAAAGATTAATGATCTTCGTCTGTGCGGATGCGCTGCGGGTATCCATTTTCGCCGCCCCGGTAAATACAAGGAGCAGAAAAGTACCTGTACCCGGCCCGTAAAAACCGTCATAACAGCCGATGAAAAAAGCCGCGATCACAGAGATCAGAAACATCTTCTTATAAGGAACCGTTCCCGTCTTCTCATCTTCCCCCAGGTTCTTATTTTTTAATACATGATAAGCCACAATAGGTAAAACAATGATCATCATGTGGCGGATCACAGAATCCGAAACCAAAAGGGATACTTTTGCCCCTAAAACAGAACCTGTCATGGCACAGACTGCCGACGCAATGGCCATAGCCATTTTCCCTTTTAAATAACCATGTTTTAATAATCTTACCGCAGAAATAGAAGTTCCTATAGTAGAACTCATTTTATTGGTTCCAAGGGCCATATGGGCCGGAACCCCTGCGATCAGATATCCAGGAAGAGAAATAAGTCCCCCGCCTCCGGCAATGGAATCTACAAGACCTGCCAGAAATACCAACGGGCAGACGATCAGATAAGCTGTCATGATCATTTCCTCTCTTTCGTAGAACAAAACAACTCATATCTTAGCACAGTTTAAATGCACTGGCAATAAAAGGCAGCTTATTTTTGCAATAAAACTGCCTTCTTCTGCATTATCTATATGAACGGATGAACCGGCAGCTTCATTCTTTCCCAGTTTCAGAACCAATATCAATTCTAATGAGTTCCTTGTTGCATTACACTCCATCACTTTATAAATTGGGAAAACGATACAAGCTGCCGGTTTTACATATTAGATCTTTTTAATTTTGCGTTTACGCCTGTTATTTCCACTTAAGCCTGTGCCCTTACTGCCCAGCGAAGCTTTGTAGACTTCGCTCTTCCGTTTTTGGCGCATTCTTCTGCAGAGGGACGGATCACATCCTGGTTGATCTCGCTGTAGATCCCGGCTTTTAAGCCTTCTTTAAAGGCTTTCTTTACCAGACGGTCTTCTCCGGAATGGAAGGTAAGGATCGCCGCTCTTCCACCTGGCTTTAATGCTCCTGGAAGTTTATCTAAAAATGCGTATAATACCTCAAATTCACTGTTGATATCAATACGCAAGGCCTGGAAGGTACGCTGGCAGGACTTTTTCACTGCCTCTTTCTTCTCTGCTTCCGGCAGGAAAGACAGTGCCTCTTCGATCACTTCTTTTAAGCGGGTCGTAGTCTCAATGAGACGGCCATGTTTCTTTTCATTCATCACTTTTCTTGCGATCTGCTCTGCATATGGCTCGTCTGAGTTTTCGATCAGCATTCCCTTTAATTCTTCAAAATTAAGTTCTTTTAAACGTTCCGCCGCAGTTTCCCCTTTAGACGGGTCCAGTCTCAGATCCAGAGGTCCTTCATTTTTAAAGGAAAATCCTCTGTCCGGATTGTCGATCTGCATGGAAGAAACTCCCAAGTCCGCCAAAACAAAGTCAAAACCGCCTGCTTCCTCTGCCACCTGGTCTATGTTGGCAAAATTCAAGTGTTTAATGGTTAAAATGTCCGGACCAAAGCCTTTATCTGCCAGACGTTTTCTGGTCTTTTCCATTTCAATGGTGTCCACATCCAGAGCATACATATGGCCTTCTCCTTTTAAACAGGCTAACATATGACTGGTATGGCCCCCATATCCCAATGTGGCGTCCAGTCCGGTCTGACCAGGCTGAATATTCAAAAAGTCCAGTATCTCCTTTACCATAATGGAAATATGCATACCTGCTGGTGTACTTCCCTTGCTGATGACCTTGGCAATGGTATCTCCATATTTTTCCGGCTGTAATTCCTTGTATTTTTCCTTATAGGATCTTGGATGAGTGCCTTTATAGCGGACACGGCGTTTGTGAGGTGTTTCGGGAGTTTCCGCCGGGCCCGTTGTGCCTGCAGTTTCACCGGCACTGTTTATCCTGTTTTCTTCCATATTTTCTCCTTCTAAAATGCGAGCAACTTTATGCTTGCTCCTTGATCGCTGCTAAAAATCGCTCTCCATATTTTTCATATTTAAACTCTCCCACACCAGATACCGAAAGCATTTCTTCCCTATTTACAGGCTTTATGATGCACATATGGGCCCGTGTCTTATCAGAAAATACAATATACGGCGGAACTTTCTCCTCTTTTGCGATCTGAGCACGAAGCTTTCGCAATGTTTCAAACAGGGTTTCCTCAGCCTCTGTAAAATCACCTGATCCGGCCAGAGCGCTCTTTTTCTTCCGGCTCTTCTTCTGTGTTTCCTGTTCGCTTTTTGTCTGCTCTTTTGCCAGCTTCATCCACACGGTTTCTTCATTATTTAATACAGATGCAGCCTTAACCGTCAGCCGCAGGATCGCATACTCATCATTGGTAGCTGTAAGATAGCCGTCTAACTGCAGCTGGTTTAAGATCTGGCGCAGGCGGTACACCGGGACTTTTGCCAGAGAACCATACTCAGGATTATCATTCATCCCATAGCCCCGGATCTTGGCTGTATTTGCCCCATGGACCGTATCAATGATCACAGTAGCGCCATATCTCTGTCTGCTGCTTTCAATGCAGGAAAGCAGCGACCTGGCCATTTCGGTTACATCTGTATTTTCAAATTGCGTGAGGCAATTAGAACAATTTCCGCAGTAATTACTACCATATTCCCCAAAATATCGGAGAATGTAATCCCTTAAACACTCATGGGTAAAACAGTAAAAGGTCATTTTCTTAAGGCGTTCCCTATCACGTTCCGTGACTAACTTCCTTGTCATCGGGTCCAGTGCTTCATTATCCTGGTTGTGGTCAATGAAAAACTGGTTGGTGATCACGTCCTGTCCCCCATAAAGAAGGATACATTCCGCCGGTTCCCCGTCACGGCCTGCTCTTCCTGCCTCCTGGTAATAGGATTCCATATTCTTCGGCATATTATAATGGATGACAAAGCGCACATTTGACTTGTCGATCCCCATTCCAAAGGCATTGGTGGCAACAATGATCCGCACATTATCATAGATAAATTCTTCCTGATTGCGCTTTCGTTCTGCGTCACTTAAACCTGCATGATAGCGGGTAACGGAAAAGCCTTCTTTGATCAGCTTTTCACATACTTCTTCCACGATCTTACGGGTAAGGCAGTAAACAATGCCGCTTTCTGCCTTATGCTGCTCTAAAAGCTCTACTAATGCCTGATACCGATCTTTGGGAGTCTGTACCCCAAAATACAGGTTTGTCCGATCAAAACCGGTGGTCAAAACTTCCGGCTCCTGAAGCATAAGGATATCAATAATATCGTCTCTTACCTCTGCTGTGGCAGTGGCTGTAAAAGCACTGACTACAGGGCGTTTGGGGAGACGTTTGATAAAATCTACGATTTTTAAATAACTTGGCCGGAAATCCTGTCCCCACTGGGATACACAGTGTGCCTCATCCACTGCCACCATGGAAATATTTACCTGCGGGTCCAAAGCAAACCGGAGAAAATCCTCCGTTACCAGCCGTTCCGGCGCTACATATATAATAGGATACCTTCCCATCCTGGCTAATTCCAGCACTTTCCTGTACTGACCTGGAGTAAGGGAACTGTTTATATAGGCTGCCAGAATGCCTGCCTGATTTAAGTTGCTTACCTGATCTTTCATTAAAGAGATAAGAGGCGAAATCACAAGTGTGATCCCGCCCATCATAAGTGCCGGTATCTGATAGCAAAGGGACTTTCCTGCCCCCGTTGGCATGATGCCAAGGACATCTCTTCCTTCCAAGATAGCACGGATCAGTTTTTCCTGTCCGTCCCTGAAGGTGTCATATCCAAAATAATGCTTCAAGATCTCATATTGATTCATATTTTATGCCTGATTCTTTCCGCAGCACTTTTTATACTTTTTGCCGCTTCCGCACGGACACGGATCATTTGGATAGATCTTTGTAGTCTTGCGGACTACCTGTCCATTTGCTTTGCCCTGATTTAAAAGACCAGCTGCAATGTCCGTATTCTTCTTTTCTGCTGCCATACGTACTGCCAGTCCATCTGCACTGAAACCACGGTTGCACCAGAGATGCTCTGCGTTAGACAGTTCCATTGCATAGCGCAGTGGTTCTTTTGCGTCTTCAATATTCTCAAAAGCAGCACCGATCTGTCTTAATGTAGTCAAAACAAACTGGATCTGTGCCTGAGGATCTGGCTCTGCGCCGCCTTTTCCTACATCTGTGCCCAGATCACGCAGCTTTGCGATAAAAGCTTCTAAGTATACCTCTGAGGTAGTTCCCGCCGCCTGTGCTGCTGCTTCTATTTCTTTTCCATATTTTCCCCTCAGATAGTTGCGCAAGTTCTTTTCTGCCGGGGAGATCACATGGTAGTCTTCGTTTACATATTTTAAAAATTCTTCTCTGGTTGGCAGATACATTGGCTTGTCCATGGTATCACGCAGCAGCTTTCTGTAGGAAGTTTTCTCCCCTGCAGCTGCAAAAAACTGGTCGAAATCCTTTTCTCCTACATTTTGACTGCCATTTTTCGCAAATGCCTTGACCATTTCTTCCTGTTCCTTTTGATAATCTTCACGGAAAGAAGGATGTACAAACAGACCGTCCATAGTAGTCAGTACCTCTGGTACTGTACTTCCGATCAGCTGCTGTAAAGTGCAAAGTCCTAAGTATCTTGGCTGAAAAAGAATGGTATTTCGATAGCTTCCTTCTTCTCTTGTATAGCCTGCAAAATCCTCCAGATTTTTCTCATAATGACGCAGTAAAAGTTCAAAATCATGAAGTGCTGCTACACCATACAGGTGAGACGCTGCCAGCACATAATCAGAAAGCATGCGCACATACGCTCTTCTCTTTCTGTATACAGTATCCTTTGCTAAAGCTTCATACGCTTCCAGACAGCCGTACTCATCGCAGAGAACTGCCAGCATCTCATCTTTTCCGTAAAAAGCCAGGCAGAAGCCTTCAAATAAGGTATCATCGCTCATAACAGCAGCAATTCTTTCAATCCGGTCTGCCTTCTTTAATTTTGCCTTTTCTGCTTCCTCTGTCTGGATGTCCAGCCACAGTTTCAGGGATTCTTCTGAAATAATGGATTCCATTGCAAAGTCGATCTTTTCTCCTGTCTCTCCTTCGATCACAGGACGCAGATCATCTGTATCTGCATTTTGTACCATACGAAAATCGTCATTGCCGGATAAAACCCTTAACATTAACTGGTAAAGAGTTTTGACCTCATCCGCTTTGTATTTCTGCAGTTTTTTGGTGATCTGTGCATTTATTTTCATTCTGTTTTACCCTCATCACCGTCTACCTCATCCTGCATCGGGACAAACACAGATTCTGCCACGCCCTGCATGTCAAGGCCGTCAAGATCATCGATACTATCTGCAGTTACAGAAAGGGAGTACATAATCCCCGGAACTCCGTCATACCAGTTGATCATCCATACATTTTCCTGATCACTGTTGAAATCATATAATATTGCAGGTCTTCCTGCAACGTCAACTTCTTCCTGCGTATCCCATTCGCAGAACATACCTGAAATATCTTCAAAGGCATCTGCCATTTTTCCACGATAAACCCACTTATTTCCCGGAGTGCTGTATGAAACCTGCGCAAGATTCTCATCTGCAAGATAAGTGTATAAAACTTCTGTCGCATCTTCCGGCACATTCAGGTCAATACCGGTTGCAGCAAGAACACCATCCTTATCTGACTCTACCCACGGGTTAGCCATCTGCTCTTCTGTCTCTTCTGTCTTTTCTGCTTCGCTTTCCTTTTCTGCTTCCGTTTCACCGGCTGCAGCCTCTGTTGCTACTGCAGTTGTCTCCTTTGCGGTGTCTGCCTTACCACATCCATTTGCTGCTATTACAAAGCAGGACATTGCTGCAGCTGCTAAAATAATTCGTTTTTTCATATTCGGTTCTCCTTTCACGGCGAAGCTATCGCCTGATGCATATTGTATCAGAATTGCCTGTAAAATGCAAAGGATACAAGGATCCCGCGTGTAAAATAAAACGACCGAAAAAACCGGAATAACCAGCGCAACTACCTGCACCGTTATTCCGGCTTTTCCATTTTTAAGCTATGTTTTTTCGAAAACTTATTTACTGTGCATTTTCCATCTTTGCTGCCAGCTTCTGGGCGATCACGATAAGAACGATTGCTGCAACTGCTAATACTGCAGAACCAATGAAGCCCATAGTGTACTGGCCGGTGGTGTCGTAGAAGTAAGCACTGATCTTAGGGCCTACGAAAGCACCGATACCATAGCCGATGAAGATCAGGCCGTAGTTACGGTTGTAGAACTTGGAACCGAAGATCATACGTACCATTGGTGCAAATACTACTAACAATCCGCCAAATGAGAAACCTACTAAAACGATGCATACGATAAAGTACGGAAGGGTAGTTGCCTGTGTCAGCATTAACATGGAAGCTCCATTGATGACCATTAACAAGATCAGGCTCTTCCAGCCCTTTAAAAAGTCGTAAATGAAACCAAAACCAATGCGTCCGCACATATTTGCCAGTGTCATAATAGATACACATAATGCTGCGGTCATTGCAGTCTGGCCAACCTGACGCTGTGCGATCGGGCTTGTAAAGGAAACCATCATGGTTCCTGCTGCATTTGCGAAAATGAACATTAATAACAGTACCCAGAATACAGGGGTCTTAACCATGTCACCCATGCTGTAATCTTTTGTCTTTAATGCCTTAGCCTGCTCAACTGATGGGGTCCAGCCTTCCGGAGTCCAGCCTTCCGGGCAAGGAACGATCATTGCTGCTGCAATACCAACACCAATCAGGAATACGATAGCCAAAATACGGCAGGTCATCTGTGCGCCTACATGGTCGATCAGAGTCTGTGCAATAGGACTCATGATGAAAGGACCACAGGAAGCACCGGCCTGAACCAGACCGGAAATAGAACCGGAACGATCAGGGAACCACTTTAATGCGGTAGGAAGGCATGCAGGATAGATCATACCGCCGCCAGCACCGGCCATTAATCCGTAGAAGATGTACAGCTGCGGGATGCTGGAAGCAAAACCGGTTAAGAACCAGCCGCCTGCAAAGAGGCAAAGACCGATGTAAATGGTTTTTCTTGGGCTGATCTTCTCAGCTAAGGAACCACCGATGAAACCTACAAAAGAGTAGGTAAACATGTAAATTGTGTATGCCAGAGCGAATGCGGAGTCACTCCATCCAAACTTTGTGGTCAACGGGATACAAAACAGACTGAAATAAGCGGTAGCAGAGGTAAACAAACTCTGCAGCCATACGCCGGCAAACACTTTCCAGCGGGTTGCTTTTGTAATATTCATACTCTAAATTCTCCTTAAAAATTATAACTTATAAACTTATAAAACTTTATGCATTTGCCTGTTCCGCAAGCTTATGGCGCTCATCTAAGACTTTCATAATGCCGTCATATTCACGGTCCAGTTTATAAAACAGCAGCAGTACCAGAATGGCAATAAATACAACTAATGGCGCATAATAGAACATGATGCGGATGCCCTTCATTGCAGTTTCACTCTGCACTGCCAGCTTGCCGTCATATCCGTAAGCTCCCAATACCCAGCCGATGACAGCGGATGCAAGAGCGGAACCAACACGTACACCTAAAGATGCAGCGGAATATACGAAACCTTCTGCACGGGTACCTGTCTTGTACTCTCCATACTCAATACTGTCTGCGATCATACCAAACTTGGTAGCGGAAATACATGCAACGCCCATTCCGCGAAGGGTCAGTCCCAGATACATAAATGCCATAGACTTTTCTGCAAACAGGATCAGGACTGCCTGTCCGATGACTCCCATTCCGGCACCCCCGTAGAGAGCTACATTTCTTTTTCCGATCCTTTGTACAATGGGAATCAGACACAACGGAACCAGTATCGATGCGAAAGTAGAACACATCATCATGGTCTTATTGTAGCCTGCATCCTGCATAACATATTTTGCAAAATACATATTCATGCCGTAAAGGCTGGTCATTGCAGTATAGAAAATGTTGACCATCAGCATGATGAACCAGTATTTGTTTGCAAACAGGATCTTCACTCCCTGTAATAAGGATAAGGAAGTTTTCTTACCTGTTTTCTGTTCCATAACACCGGAACCAACACGCTCTTTACAACCTAAAAATGTTATTAAAAACAGTACGATAGAAACGATTCCCACTAACAGAAATGTCTTCTGCCAGCCGGCAGGTCCGCCTCCCAGCTTTTCAACCAGGTCAGGTGCATAGGAGCTGATCACAAATACGCCTAAAGCTCCTAAACTTGCGCGGCTGATAGAAAGAAGTGCTCTTTCGTTCTGCCTGTTTGTCATAACGCTGCTTAAAACACCGTATGGCACGTTCATGGAAGTGAAAATACAGGTTGCCATCAGGTTATAGGAGATAAATGCATATATAACCTTTCCTGTTTCACTGAAATTCGGTACTGTAAACAGCAGCACACAGCCGATGCAGTAGGGAATTACCATCCATAACAGCCAAGGCCTTGCTTTCCCCAGCGGAGAATGGACATTTTCGATGATATATCCCATCAACATATCAGAAATTCCATCAAAGATCTTGCTGATTAAAAGCACTGTTCCTACTGTAGCAGCACTGATGCAGGCCACATCTGTATAAAAGAAAACAATGTAAGAACCAATGGCTCCATAAATGAAGCAGAAGGAGAAATCTCCCAATCCATAGCAGAGATATTCCATCAGATCGATTTTGTTTCTCTTTGATACATTTTTAAAACCAAAATTACCCATTATCCTTTTGTCCCCAACTTCTGTTTACTTTTACCCATGGTGATGCCGCCAACAGACAGCACCACCATTTTATTCAGTAATTAGCACTGAAGAGTTCCCAGATCCAGGGCAACATCTCTGCCGTTGAATTTGCCGGCTGCGCGGCTGGTTCCAAGCCAGTAAACCATATCGGAAATATCTTCTACATCCAGGAAAGGAACGCCTGCGTACATTTCCTTGTAATCCTTAAAGTTCTTTCCGGTCAGCTCATTAATGAACTCTACATAGCTCTGAGTTTCGCACATTGGAGTTTTAACCTTGGTCGGGCAGAGAGCATTTACAATGATACCCTTGCTTCCAACTTCCTTTGCCAGAGTCTTGGTCAGACCCAAAACACCCCACTTAGCCATACAGTAAGTAGCTAACTTTGGTGTTCCGTAAAGTCCGCTGGTAGAAGAAATGTTGATGATCCTTCCGAAGCCCTGCTTTAACATGTACTGTGTTGCATACTTGTCAGTTCTCCAGGTACCGATCAGGTCGATGTTGATAACCTTCTCAACCTGCTCATCAGTCAGTTCCCAGGTATTTCCAAAATTGATAACGCCTGCGTTTGCAATAACAACGTCTAAACGTCCGAACTTCTCCCAAGCCTTTGCAAATAAGTTTTCCATATCAGGAGTGCTGCAGATGTTTGCCTTGATAGCTAAAACGTCAGCGCCCAACTCATTTAACTCCTTAATGGTTTCCTGAAATCTTTCATCTTCCGGATCCAGCATATCTGCCAGAACTACGTTAAATCCGTTCTGCGCATACTTAACTGCATGGGCACGTCCCTGTCCCATAGCTCCTCCGGTGATCAATACTGTTTTCTTCTGTTCACTCATGACCTTTTTCCCCTTTCACTTTTGGTAAGTGTTTAAATGTGTTTGTTAATGCATTTGTTATTTTTTTAACTTGCTCATCTGCAATTACTATAACTATTAAAGTGGTTTTAAGGTCAAGTTGGATTTTTGCACAAAAAATGCAGGGTGTGTTTGTGCACTCTGCATGATTATTTTTCATTAGATTTGTAGGATTCTTAACAATAATAGTTCTTCCAAAAGTGCCTATCCCTGTACACCAATCGGAAACCACACAATATGCCAGTTAAAATACTCCTCCTCCGGCTTGGTCATGCAGGCTACCTGGGTTACAATGTCTCCTGCAAGGCTTAAGCCGTTCTGTTTTAAATAGCAGAAGCCTTCCTGCAGATTTTCCAGTGTGAGATATTTACCGGATCGTGACGGCACACAGGTGTGAACACAGGGACAAGGAGGATAATACTGTACCAGTTCTGACTCCTTAACGTTTAAAAATTGTGCATACTCTTCCCGAAGTCCCATTCCGAAGTCAAACTCCGATTCTCCATTTTCAATATTTTTCTGATAAAAAACAGCACAAGAAAAGACAAATGGCTCCTTTTCCGTCCATTCTGAGATCAGGTCCAGCTGTTCTTTCTTCTTAAATAAAGTATAATTTTTCTGGGTATTCATACGGTAAATACCCGGCCGTTCTTCGATCCGGAACTTTCCAACGCTGTCTTTTGCGTCCTGGAGCACCTGCTGGCTCTGGCGGATACGCTTCAAAAGGTTCATCTGGCGGATGATCTCCTGCTGGATCATCTCCTCCTGACCTACCATTTTATCCCGTATTTCCCCTAATTCGTGGCTTCTGAACAATTCTGCCACCTCTTCTAAGGAAAAACCATAGTTCTGATAGTGTCTGGCTCTTAAAAGCATGTGAAAATCCCAGGTATTATAGTATCTGTAGCCCGTTTCCGGATCACGGACCGGACTAATAATATTCCTGCTCTCATAATACCGGATCGCCTCCGCTGAGATCCCCAGTAGTTTCGCCATGGTTCCAATACTGTATTTCTGATACATCTTCTTTCCCCCTGCATAGCTTAATGTTCTCTCGGAATCTTTCTGTGCCTGATTTTGTGAGAAGATTTTTTGTCAGTTGTGCCCAAATTTCTGAGGCGTACGCGGTGCGTACGTTGATGAAATTCGGGTGCGACTGGCGGAAAATCGGCCACAAAAGCAGGTGCAGGAAAGACTCCGAGAGGACATCTTATACCGTTTTCGCCTGTTAGACATAAATTTCACAACTGTTCACGTTCAAAACTCTCAAGCCCTTTGAAAGATTTTTAACAAGAATATAACAAGTATACCATATTTCTTCAGAAAAATGTCATACTTTCATCACAGAGATAATGGTATACTATGGTAGGTACAAACGAACCGTCTGTGATAGCAGACAGTAGAGCGCGTTAGCGCGGGGTTCGTGAGTAACTTTTGTTTACGAACCGTCTGCGATAGCAAACAGTGGAGCGCGTCAGCGCGGGTTCGTGAGTGACGACAAGCCAGAAAGGAGTACCCCCATGAAACGACTACCCGCAGGTGCCATTTCCGCCCTGCTTACTCTTACAATGACACTGACCCCCTGTTCCATGTCAGCCTTAGCTACCCAGGAAAACAGCCGGGATTTTTCCCTTTTCTTTAGCGGTCCCGGTGTACAGAATATTTCTTCCGGCGATGAATACAGCGAATATCAGTGGGCCCTTCACAATACCGGACGGCTCCGCCGCACGGAAAAAGTGTTAAATATCAAAACATTAGACCATATTTATCTTCACTACGGTGAAAACGGCATTGATGATATTGCCCTTCCCCCTTTAGGACCGGACAATTTCGAGTCCATTAACACCGATGCCGTAGCAGATATTGATATCAATATTGAAGATGCCTGGAAAACCTACAGTGAAACAGAAAACAAGCGTACCGTTACCGTGGCTATCATCGATACAGGTATCGACACCACCCATTCTGACTTAAAAGACTCCATCTGGGTCAATGAAGATGAGATCCCCGGAGACGGCATTGACAATGACGGAAACGGCTATGTAGACGATGTAAACGGCTGGAATTTCATTTCCAACAGCAATGAAGTCTGCGTAGGCGAAGAAGACAGCCACGGAACCCATGGCGCCGGCACCATTGCCGCAGCCTGGAACAACGGCGGTATCGCCGGCATTGCCGATAATACACACGTTAAGATCATGGTATTAAAAGCTTTAGGCGGTTCTGAAGGAAAAGGTTCCCCGGAAAGCGTCATTGAAGCCATTAAATACGCAGAAGCCAACGGCGCTGATATCTGCAACTTAAGCTTTGGCTCCACCAGTACCTCCCCGGAATTTGAAGCAGCCATCCGTGACTCCAAAATGCTCTTTGTAGTAGCTGCAGGAAACGGAAATCAGTATCAGATCGGTTACGATATTGATAAATCTCCTGTATATCCCGCAAGTCTTCCTTTCGACAATGTGATCACCGTAGGAAACCTGCTTTTTAACGGCCACTTAGATGACAGCTCCAACTACGGAACCACTTCCGTAGACCTGGCAGCTCCTGGAACCTATATCCTAAGCACTATCCCCGGTGACTCCTACGCCTATATGAGCGGAACCTCCATGGCCGCCCCTATGGTAACAGGCGCAGCCGCCCTGATCTACTCTGCAAGGACAGACTTAAGCCTTCAGGACGTAAAAACAGCCCTTCTTTCAACAGTACATAAATTAGCCCCATTAAAAGGCAAAACAGCTACAGGCGGTATGTTAGACGTATCCGCTGCTATCAAGTGGACAAAGCAATAAACTCACGGAAATCTGCATCACCTGCCAGTGGCAGGTGTATATTATAAAAATACCCGGACGTACATATCCCGCCCGGGTATTTTTTGTGCCAACAATGCGCACTCCCACAATAAGAAAGTTTGTCGCAGGCGAACGCATTTCTGGCACATTTTCCATATACACAGCAAAAACGCGCCCCCGAAGGGGCGCGCCACATACTTGCCTTATCTTACATTACACTGGATAAGCCTTATTCTCTTTATCAGCAACAGTAGCATCTACTTTCTTCTGCTGTGCTTCTCTGTACTGGAAGAACTCCTTGGCAACATTTGGGAACAGAGCGTAGCTTAATACGTCCTCATCCTGCTGCTTCCACTGAGCGCATTCCTTCTCGAACTGAGGCATCTGAGGTGCGATCAGATCTGCAGGTCTGCAGGTAATTGGAGTCTCATCGCCGATGATCTTCTTCTGTACTTCTGGGTTAAATGGCTTAACAGTCTGGCCAAACTCACCAAGCATGATCTTCTTGGATTCCTTTGGAACCATCTTGTAACGCTCACCCATTAATACGTTAAGAACGGCCTGAGTACCAACGATCTGGGAAGAAGGTGTAACCAGAGGCGGCTCACCGAAGTCTTTACGTACTCTCGGGATCTCCTCCAGAACCTGCTGATACTTGTCTTCCTGTCCGGCTTCCTTTAACTGGCTAACCAGATTGGAAAGCATACCGCCAGGTACCTGATACTGCAGAGTCTTGATATTTACGCCTAATACCTTTGGATTTAACAGGCCGGTCTTTAATGCTTCCTCGCGGATCGGCTGGAAGTGAGCAGCGATCTCGCCTAAAAGCTTCTGATCATATCCTGTATCGTATGGAGTACCACGGAATGTCTCTACCATAACTTCAGTAGCCGGCTGGCTGGTGCCAAGTGCCAATGGAGACATTGCACAGTCGATGATATCGCAGCCTGCTTCTACAGCCTTCATATAGGTCATGGAAGCAACACCGGAAGTATAGTGGGTGTGCAAGTCGATCGGAAGTGTGGTTCCTTCCTTTAAAGTCTTAACTAACTCAGCTGCTTTATATGGGGTCAGCAGACCAGCCATATCCTTAATACACAGAGAGTCAGCACCCATGTCCTCAATTCTTCTGGCAATATCTCTCCAGTAATCCAGAGTATAAGCATCACCTAAGGTGTAACACAGAGCGATCTGAGCATGTCCTTTTTCCTTCTTGGTTGCCTTTACAGCAGTCTCCAGGTTGCGGATATCGTTTAAGCAGTCGAAAATACGAATGATATCGATACCATTTGCAATAGACTTCTGTACGAAATACTCAACTACGTCATCTGCGTAGTGGTTGTATCCCAGAATGTTCTGTCCACGGAACAGCATCTGCAGCTTTGTGTTCTTAAAGCCGTCTCTTAACTTTCTTAAACGCTCCCATGGATCTTCTTTTAAGAAACGCAGGCAGGCATCAAATGTAGCGCCTCCCCAGCACTCTACTGCGTGGTAGCCAACTTTATCCATCTTGTCTACGATCGGCAGCATCTGCTCTGTAGTCATTCTGGTAGCAAGTAAAGACTGATGAGCGTCACGAAGGACGGTTTCCACGATCTTTACTGGCTTCTTCTCTATCTCTGCCATAGTTTAAATCCTCCTTATAGGCACCCGGTCTGCAAACAGGACCGGGTGCAGTAAATGTTGGTTTTTATACACCGAAAATTGCCATAAAGGTACCGGCTGCTACTGCAGTACCGATAACACCTGCAACGTTTGGTCCCATTGCATGCATCAGCAGGAAGTTGGTAGGATCATATTCAGCACCAACCTTCTGGGATACACGGGCTGCCATAGGAACTGCGGATACACCTGCAGAACCGATCAGTGGGTTGATCTTTCCGCCGGTTACCTTGCATAAGATCTTTCCTAAGAGAACGCCGCCGATGGTTCCTACACAGAATGCTACCAGGCCTAAAATAACGATCTTAATGGTAGTCGCATTTAAGAATGCCTCTGCACTGGTGGTTGCACCTACAGAAGTACCAAGCAGGATAACAACGATGTACATCATTGCATTAGAAGCTGTCTCCTGCAGCTGTTTAACAACGCCGCACTCACGGAACAGGTTACCTAACATCAGCATACCTACTAACGGAGCAGTAGATGGCAGGATCAGGCACACAACGATAGTAACGATGATCGGGAATAAGATCTTTTCCAGCTTGGATACGGAACGAAGCTGGGACATTTTGATCTTACGCTCCTTATCAGTGGTAAGAAGCTTCATAAACGGCGGCTGGATGATCGGAACCAGAGCCATATAAGAGTAAGCTGCAACAGCGATCGGTCCCATGATCTGGGTCTGTCCTAACTTACTGCAAAGGAACAGAGAAGTAGGTCCGTCTGCACCGCCGATAATAGAGATTGCAGCTGCCTCTTTTCCGGAGAATCCCAATAAAATTGCCAGGAAGTATGCAGAGTAAATACCTAACTGAGCTGCGGCACCCATCAAGAAGCTGATGGGGTTTGCAATCAGCGGTCCGAAGTCTGTCATGGCACCTACACCCATGAAGATCAGGGACGGAAGGATACTCCACTCATCCAGAGTGAAGAAGTAATACAGCAGACCGCCTACTCCGTTGGAAGTCTGTTCCGGTGAATACATAATATCCGGATAGATATTTACAAGGAGCATACCAAATGCGATCGGGATCAGCAGCAGTGGCTCGAATCCCTTAGCAATAGCCAGGTATAAGAAAACCAGCGCTACACCGATCATAATGTAGTTTCCTGCAGTCAGATGAAAAAACGCCATCTGGCCAAGCAGGTTTGATACCAAATTGCCAAAATCCATAATGTTACCTCCATAATGGAATCCTTATATCAAGGGATCCATCTTGTTGACTAGTTCAGAGTAGCTAAAACAGCACCGGATTCAACGGAATCGCCGTTTGCTACATTAATGCTGGCAATTGTACCATCCTCAGGAGCAACAATATCGTTCTCCATCTTCATAGCTTCCAGAATCAGAACAACCTCGCCCTTCTTTACAGCCTGTCCTACAGAAGCCTTAACTGCTACTACCTTGCCTGGCATTGGAGCGGTAACCTCTACGGAACCTGCTGCGCCTGCCGGTGCTGCTGCCGGAGCCGGAGCTGGTGCAGGTGCTGCTGGTGTTGCAACCGGAGCTGCTGCTACTGGTGCGACAGCTGCTGCTGCGCCTTCTTCAACGGTTACTGCATATGCTTTTCCATTTACTGTAATGGTATATGTCTTCATAGTTTGATTCCTCCTACTTGTTGTATAAGCACACTGGTTTTTACCTGAATGTGCAGTGATTATCTTCCCAGACCTACACGGCGGATAGAACGTACTACCAGACCGTTAGATACAGCGCTGCCTTCATATGCTGCAATGGCAGCGGTCATAACAGCTACTAATTCTGCATCATCAGAAAGATCAGGACCGGTTACTGCAGGTGCTGCTGCTGGCTTAACAGCCGGTGCAGATGCTGCCTTTGGTGCAGAAGCAGGTGCTGCTGCTTTCTTTTTTCCTTCTTCCCACGCATGGATATATTTGAAGCATGAGATCAAAAGGCTGATAAAGATCAGCACAAGAAATACCGTGCCGATACCGATAACTGTGTATACAGTAGCAGTCATTAACAGAGCGCCCATAGAAGTATCTTCCTCAACGCCTGCGGACATATCTGTAAACTCAGCCTGGATCTGCTGGGTAGCCATATTAATGTTCATTACATATTTCTTGGTTCCCTCGGTAAAATCAACCGGGATCACAACGGTATAGCTGCCGTCTGCCAGAAGGACAACAGATCCTTCATCCATGTTTACCTTCTTTAAATCGCCCATGTCCTCTCTGGCTTCCAGCTGAGCCTCATAAATAGAAGCTGTAGACTCATCACCGGTTGCCTCTGCCAGAGTTTTCTGAACGATCAGCTGATCCTTCGGCACGCCTAAGGTCTGTGCTGCCGAAAGCATAATAGACTGAGCCATTGCATCGTCTACAGGAGTTCCGTCCATGCTGATAGTGGAGTCGGTCTCTGTATCCTGATTAGAGGAGCAGCCGGAAAGGCTTACCAGGCAGGCAGACAGAAGAACTGCTGCTGCCATTCTCTTTACAAATCGTCTCATATACATGTCACCTCTCTTTAAACCGTGCCATGCTTCTTGGAAGGACGGTCCTCACTTTTTGTGTACAGCATCTCAAAAGCGGCGATCACTCTCTGACGGGTCTCTTCTGCCTTGATGATGTCATCTACATAACCTCTCTTTGCAGCAGCAACAGCGCCGGACTGCAAAGCGGTATATTCAGCTGTTTTCTCTTTGATCATTGCAACTGCATCATCAGCAGCTTCGATCTCTTTTGCGTACATGATCTTAACAGCCTCTGCTGGATCCATGGTTCCGATCACTGCATTTGGCCAAGCATATACGATGTCTGCGCCCAGGCTCTTGCTGCCCATTGTAAGTCCGGCGCTTCCCAGTGCGTTCTTAACAACAACAGTTACCTTCGGTACTGTAGCATCAGCGTATGCATAGGTCAGCTTAGCTGCTGCCTTAGCAATCTTCTTCTCGCTGCACATAGTTGCGCGGTATCCGTTTACATTTACCAGAGTCAGAACAGGAATGCTGAATGCATCACAGAAATTGATGAAATCAGTTGCCTTCTCACAGCCTTTTGTGCAAAGAGCTGCTTCTAAAGTCTGTACCTTCTCACCATTCTCGTAAACTTCGCTGCGGTTAGCTACACATCCTACTGTGCTTCCGTTTAAACGGATAAATCCGGTTACCATAGAAGCGCCGTAGTTCTTCTTAACTTCCATGAAGAAGTTATTGTCAGAGATCATCTGTAAAGCTGCAGCAGTATCTCCGGTGTATCCTTCGATACCAGCACACATACGGTTTAAATCGTCTGTGCAGTCAACTTCAGACAGGTCTTCTTCATTGTTAGAAGGCAGGATGGATACCAGTGTACGGATCTGAGATAATACAGATGCTTCATCACCTGTAAAATCAACCAGACCGGATTCTTCTGCCTGGAACTTAGCAGAAGAAGTATCACATTTTGCCTTATAGTTGCCCTCCAGGGCATTAGGGGAATTAACAAACAGTTTTGCAGATGTATCTTCCATAAAGGTGAAATCTGCCATACCTGCGCAAACAGCCATACCGCCGCCGCAGGTACCGAAAACTGCCATAATCTGAGGAATTACTCCAGATGCCATTGTCTGGCTTAAATACAGCTTTCCAAATGCATCCAGTGCGTCAGTTGCTTCCTGAAGACGCAGTCCTGCACAGTCTACCAGACCGATCACAGGTGCTCCCATCTTCATAGCCATAGAATAGATGTTGCAGATCTTCTTTGCATGCATCTCACCCATGGAACCGCCCAGTACAGCAGCGTCCTGGCTGTATACATATACCAGGCATCCGCCGATGGTACCATAGCCGGTAACTACACCGTCAGCCGGTGTTTCCTGCTCAGTCATGTTAAAGTCAGTATTTCTGGCCGCAATATAGGCTCCGACTTCAACAAAACTGTTCTCATCAAGCAGGGCTGCAATACGGCTGCTTGCTGAAGTTTGTGCTGAATTACTCATTTTCCAGTCCTCCATCATTCTTAAGTTTACAGTATTTAGCGGAAAGCACTAAAATACAGCGCCTTCTTATAAAATACAGAAATATTGCCGTTTATATTATAGTGATTTTTTTGTCAAATGGCAAGTGTTTCCTCTTATTAAAAATCGTTTATTAATAAATTTTAAGACAAAAATGCCACCGCTCCTGCCGCAGTCATTTTTCATTAGGCCGCAGGAGCGATGGCAGGTAAATCCTACTTAATAAAGCTTACATGCTTACAGATCTCTTCGTAAACCTTTTCCTTGCGTTCATTGAATACAACCTTATTTTCTTCAAACAGGTTTCTTCCTTCTGTATCAATAGATACGATCAAAGGTCCGAATTCTTTTACACGGCAGTTCCACAGTGTTTCAGGCATTCCCAGATCGCGCCACTCTGCGCGGACGATCTCTTCTACCTCAGTTGCTGCCACAACTGCGTTTCCAGCAGGGAATACACAGTGGATGGCTTTGAAATTCTTGCATGCATACTCGGTATTTGGTCCCATACCGCCTTTACCTACGATCACCTTAACGCCGGTCTGCTCTACAAATTCCTTCTCAAACTTCTCCATACGCATACTGGTAGTCGGTCCTACGGAAACCATCTCAAATTTGTCATCTCCTAAAGGACGGATGATGGGGCCTGCGTGAAAGATCGCATTGTTTCTTACATCTACAGGCAGCGGTCTGTGCTCTTCTACCAGACGGCGGTGAGCTACATCACGGCAGGTAGTTAAATTTCCATTTAAGTAAATAATGTCACCGATATGGATATCTTTTAAATCTTCGTCACTGATTGGTGTTGTTAAAATTTTCTTTCCATCTTTGATCTCTAACATTATAAAGTCACCCCCGAATGAGTTGTAATTGTATAATTAAGGTCCTTATCGAAAATAATATGGCCGCGGCGGTGGGACCAGCATCCTACGTTTACTGCTACACCGATGGTAGATGGATGTCTTGCAGTATTTTCAATATGTACGCCCATTACAGAGTACTTTCCGCCCATCCCCTGCGGTCCAAGACCAATCTCGTTGATACCGTCTTCCAGCAGTTTCTCCATGCTTGCAGCTCTTTCATTTTCATTGTGGCTGCCTAAAGGACGCATCAGGGCTTTCTTGGATAGAAGAGCTGCTGTCTCTACAGAAGTTGCAACACCAACACCAACTAACAGTGGAGGACATGCATTTAAACCATAGGAAGTCATAACATCCAGTACGAAACGGGTAACACCTTCGTATCCGGCGCCCGGCATTAATACCATTGCTTTTCCGGGAAGTGTGCAGCCGCCACCTGCCATGTATGCATAGATCTCACATTTGTCGCTGTTTGGAACGATATCCCAGAATACAGTAGGTGTTCCCTTACCAACGTTCTTGCCAGTGTTATACTCATCAAAAGTCTCTACACTGTTGTGACGTAAAGGCGCGTCTACTGTTGCTCTTACAACAGCCTCTTTTAACAGTACTTCCAGATCATCGATCAGCGGGAATTTGGTTCCGCACTTTACCCAGAACTGAAGGACACCGGTATCCTGACAGGAAGGACGGTTTAATTTTACTGCCAGATCCTGATTGCGCATCATGGTCTGATAAATTACCTTTGATAATGGGCTGTCTTCCTTTTCTGCCAGTTCGTTTAACTTGGCAATAATGTCATCCGGCAGTTTCTTACCGATATGGGCAACAAAATGCGCCATATAATTGGTAAGCTGCTCTACCTGTTCTGTTCTGCTCATGTTTAAGCCTCCTTAAAATATGTGATGAGTGTTCATTTTTAGTTTCTTATTTACTATCCCGCATATAAGTTACGGGAAAAATGGAAATGCAATTGGAAGGATGATCATACTGACCACAGTTGCAATCAGGATCAGCGGCAGTCCCGACTTTGTATAATCTAAGAAAGTGTAACCGCCTGCTCCAAGTACCATGGTATTTGCCGGCATTCCGATGGGTGTTGCGTATGCACAGGAACCGCCAATGACGCAGGCCATAAGTACGGCCCTCGGATCTGCTCCCATTCCCTGTGCAATGGAAAGGCAAATGGGAACTAAGAGTGCTGTAGTTGCCGTATTGGACATAAAATTTGTCATGATACAGCAAAGCATAAATACTGCAAAAGTTAAAACATAAGGTGAAGGATTTTCACCTAACAGATGCATTACCTTCTCTGCTACCATTTCGCCGGCGCCTGTTTTTTCAAGAGCTGATGCCAGTGAAAGTGTTCCGCCGAATAAGAAAATGGTTTTCAGATCAATGGAATTTAATGCCTGTTTCTCAGAGATAACACCGGTAAGGATCAGTGCTAAAGCTCCGATGCACCCTGAAATGTAAAGCTTAATACCGATCTTCTTTTCAAAGATCATTGCCAGCAAGGTGAGCACCAGGATCACCAGCGAAAGCTTCTGCTTCCAGGCCGGTACATTGCTGTAATCAGCTGTAGTATCAAATGCCCCGTCATCCTTTGGCTGTCTGTCAGGCAGAAGCTTCAGCCCCAGTGTGGTGTAAAAAAGGACACCGCAGATAAGGATTGGAAGTCCTACAATGGCATATTCAAAAAATCCAAAGCTAAGCCCGATCTCAGATAAAGCACTCTGGGCGATCATGTTGCCCGGCGCACCGATCAGTGAAAGGTTGCCGCCCATAGCTGCCGCAAATACCAATGGCATCAGCAGTCTGGAACGGGAGTAACCGGATTTTGCTGCAATACCGATCACAACCGGGATCAATACCGCTGCTGTTCCGGTGTTTGAAAGGACACCGCTCATCAGACCTACGATGATCATAACTGCTGCGATCAGCATCCTTTCGGACTTGGCAAATTTTGTAACGATACCGCCGATCTTATTGGCCATACCTGTTTCAAAAAATGCGCCGCCTACAATAAACATTGCTACAAAGAGAATTACATTGCTTTCAATAAAACCGGCAAAAGCCGTCTTTGCATCCAGGACCCCGGTAACTACCAGACCCACACAAACGATCATGGAAGTTACCCCCAGCGGGATCTTCTCCAGTACGAACATAATGACTGCAAACAGGAGAAACAGGATGGTTATAGTTGATGGACTCATAAACTCCCCCTTCGGTTTTATAAAACTGTATGAAATTGTTGTGCAGCTGCTGTCCTGGATCATTACTTATTGTTTTATATCTTGTATTTGATATTTTATATTTAATAATGTATCCATTTCGTGTTTTTATAATAGAACACAATACCTGAATTGTCAATAGTGATTTATCAATTCGGCATTGTGCATACTCTTTTTGATATTTTATTGTGCATATACGACAAATCCCCGCCGGTGGCGGAGATGTTGCGTGTTTTCCATTGGGTTGCTGATCCCCGCTGTCAGCGGGAAAGTTATACACTCTCTGTCGGATCGCAGATTCCCGCCACCGGCGGGAAAATACACCTACCTACTGGTACCTGGTCAGCACATCATTCATGCTTCGGATAATATGAAATACCATTTTCTCCTCCGCCTGCTTCGAATCCCCGCTCTCAAGTGCAGCCAGGATCTGTCTGTGCTCTTCCTGGGAATTGCGGGCATATTCTTCTTCTGTGGACTTTAAGCCCATGGAAAGGCCATTCCACATCTCTGACAGCATTGTTTTCAACTTTTCATTTCCTGCCGCTGTCCAGATCTCATAGTGGAAAGACTGGTTGTAGTTGGAATAGCTGCTGGAGTCTCTTCGTTCCAGTGCCTCATCTGCCATTTCCAGGCAGTTTCGTATGGCGGAAAGATCCGCTTTCCGCTGACAGCAGAGTACGCAGGCTGCACTTTCTAACGCTGCTCTGATCTCATAATGTTCCCGGATCGTTGTTTCATTTAAACCAAGAACAGTAGCGCCTTTGTTCTGTTTTAAGTCGATCAGGCCATCTCTTGCCAGGATCTGAAATGCCTCACGCACCGGTGTGACTGATACACCCAGCTGCTGGGCGGTGGACTCCAGTGTAATGACCTCTCCTTCACTTATCTGCTTCGAGATAATGGCTTTACGCAGGGCAGAAGCCACTCTTTCTCTTGCAGGCAGCAATTTGATTGGTTTTAATGTAACCATAAATATTTAATCCCTCCCCCTGTGGATAGCAGCCAGCCTTGCTGCCATTTTCTCAAAATATTCCTCTAACTTTCTGGCCCCTTCTTCCTTCTTTCCAGCCTTCCAGTTTCTGATACTTTCCTCTAACAGAATTTCTTCCTCTGTCTTTTCCCGGACAGCTCCCCAGACGTCTTCCGGGTTCCGCCTGGAAATAACAAAATATAAATAGATCTCTGTTATGGTTTCCAGATTTTTTCTGGACAGACTATAAGGATGATTTCTCCAGATCTCCCTGTGGAAATTCAGTTCCCCATCAGGAAGTTCCTTAGACTCTTCTTCTGCTAAATTCTGTAAAAATTCAATCTCCAGTCCACAGCCTGTTTTTAAAATATGGCGGAAATAATCTTCTGTAAATGAAGCCACCCGCACATGGTTATTGGGTAATCGGTCGATCAACCCCTGATATTCCAGTAAGATCAGCGCTTCCCGCACCGGCATCCGGGACACTCCCAGACTTTCCGCCAGCTCATTCTGGGTCATCTCACTGCCGTCAGGGATATTTCCTGCTAAGATCTCATCCCGCAGAAGCTCTACAATACTGCCCTGCTTCTTCTTATTTCCAATATATTCCATTTATCCAGTCCTCACTTTTCAAGTCTCCAAAATCTAACTCCGTCAAAACCATACCCTGTCATGATCTTCTACTGCAGTCTCTTCTTAAAATAGCCTTCCGCACAGTAAATCGCACCACATGGATTATGTGCCAAAACACGATCCTTTGCTACCAGAGTAGTCACCATCTGTTTGGAATATTTATAAAACATGGAGTCATGTCCTACGCAAAGTCCCAGTGCAATATTAAACTCTGTATCCTGGGAATTTAAAAATTCTGCCTGGGCAATAGGGTTGCACATTGGTTCAAATGCATCTGCGTTGACCTTCTTTTCCTTCGGGATCCCTACAGATTCTTTTGGAAAACCACCAGTCTTACAGATCACAGATACCACATCAAAGCCCTGGGCTGTAAAAAAATCTGCTACAATGCGGGCCTCTTTGCGCAGCCCCCTGCAAAATGCCAGTCCAATCTTCTTATAACCCATTTTTCTGCAAAATTCCACTGTTTCTTTTAATCTGGGCCACTGACAGTATCCTTCGCCTTCGATCTCAGAACAATTTACATAAAAATCATGATTCTCCTCTAAAGAATACTTCTCGTAAGCATTGCCCATTTTCTCCTGTTCCCGCATAGGACAGTTTTTCGGCATTTTCGCTCTTACAGCCGGATCTTCGGATCCACAGGCTAATATATTAC
>CAVDQU010000025.1:0-24215 GCA_963611035.1 Agathobaculum sp. | reverse complement strand
GTAAGAGCCTGGATATCATTGCTGTAAAATGCGATGTATGCAGCCAGTGACATGGTCAGGCACTCTGGCAGAACGCCTTTTTCCTTGATGTATTCCAGGAAAGAAGGCATATTTCTTGCTTTCCACTTAGAGGTGGAGTTTAAGGAAATGCTCATCAGTTCATGGTTTACAAATGGGTTGTTGAAACGGTCAGATACAGCTGCTGCGAAGTTTAACAGGTCGTTCTTGTCCAGTGGAAGGGTTGGGATAACCTCATCATAGAGCATCTTGTTCATGAAGCCCTTAATAGTCTCATCGTTCATGCAGTCACGTACAATGTTCTCGCCAGCCAGGTAAGCACCCAGAACGAAACCTGTATGAGCGCCGTTTAAGATACGAACTTTTCTCTTCTTGTATGGGCTCATATCTGGAGTAACGAATACCTTGTCTAACAGACCAGCCTTCTTAAATGGCAGTACGTCATTTAACTTCTCATCGCCTTCGATTACCCAAACGCCGAATACTTCACCAACGTCAGTCAGAGGATCTTCGTAGCCGTTCTTTGCGTCCAGAGCCTTAACTTCTTCTGCGTCACGGATACGTCCTGGAACGATACGGTCTACTAAGGAACCACAGAAAGTGCAGTCTTCATTTACATACTTCTTGAAGTCAGCGCCCAGTTCCCACTGGTCAATGTACTGGTTTACGCACTTTAACAGCTCTTTACCGTTGTTGTCGATCAGTTCGCATGCCAGCATGATGATACCTGGCTTGCCAGCCTGGAAACGATGATACAGAACCTGGGTCAGCTTTCCTGGGAAGCTTGCTGGTGGGCAGTCATCCTTCTTGCAGGATGGATCATACTGGATACCAGCCTCAGTTGTATTGGAAACGATGATCTGTAAGTCGTCGCTTGCAGCAACTTCCATCATCTTGTCATAATCAGCCTTCTCGTATGGGTTTAAGCAGTTAGCAACGCTGGAGATCACACGCTTGTCATCTACCTTCTTGCCATTTTCGCTTCCGCGCAGGTACAGAGTGTACAAACCTTCCTGCTCGTTGATCATCTTTGCAAGACCTGGTGCGATCGGCTGTACCAGACAGCATTTGCCGTTCCATCCTGCTTTCTCATTTGCAAGATCAAACCAGTAATCTACGAATGCGCGAAGGAAGTTTCCCTCACCAAACTGTAAAACCTTCACTGGAGCATCCTCAAGGATGTAGCCATCGTAACCGGATTTCTTTAATACATCATAATTCAGAAGTGCCATAATTTAATATTCTCCTTTCCTATGCGGATCATTCCCTGTTTTTGTTTTCTGTTTCGCTTTCTGGACTCTTCCGGAATGTTCCGGAAACCATTTCCTTTCCGAAACCCCGGAAATGTCCTCTCTGAATTGCAGTATACCACACTTTTTCTACTTTTCAAATACAAAATTGTAAATACTTACATAAATTTTGTAAACGCTTACATTTTCTGTAAAAAAAGCGCTTTTTAAGGATACTTCTTGCCTGGGTTTACCGAAAATGATATAATAACTCTAATTCGTTATTAAATATTTGAAATAACGCATTTAACATTAAAACGGGGTGGTAAAAATGTCAGAAACAACAGAATTTAAAGATGTATACGAAGCCATAGCCAGTGTCAGTCCCAACCGTCAGAACATTCTCTATACAGTTTTAGAGGAAGATGCCTTCGGGGAAAAGGCATTCTTCTCAGATGATAAGCTGGTGTGGGAAAGTACGCCAGGGGGATTCTTCTCCAGGAATCAGGAAGAGGTCTGTAAGCTCCATGAAAGCGGACAGGCAAAAGCAGCCAGTAAAAAATTGTTCTGCGACTGCTTAGGCGGTGAAAAGCGCCTGGTGATCTGCGGCGGCGGCCATGTTTCCATGCCTGTGATCCAACTTGGCGCCATGATGGAATTTACAGTCACTGTTTTAGAGGACCGTCCTCTGTATGCAAACAATGCCAGAAAAGCCGGAGCCCATCAGGTGATCTGCGATTCCTTTGAAAATGGCCTGGACCAGATTGAAGGCTCCAAAGATACCTATTTTGTTATTCTTACCAGAGGCCACAGATATGATCAGATCTGCCTGGAACGGATCGCGAAAATGCCTCATGCCTATATTGGTATGATCGGCAGCCGCAAACGTGTGGCCAAAGTAAAGGAAGTCCTGATTGAAAATGGTACGGATCCTGAGGTTTTAAATGAGGTCTATACCCCGATTGGCTTAAATATCGGTGCGGAAACACCGGAAGAGATTGGAGTTGCCATTATGGCGGAGATCATCCAGGTAAAGAACCAGAAGCTTAGAAGCTGCGGTTTCCCGACGGAAATATCCCATTTCTTAAATAATCATTCCCCGGAACGCCTTCCAGCCATTCTGACTACCATTGTAGCCCGCCACGGCTCTGCTCCAAGAAGCGTTGGAACTAAAATGTTAGTCCTTCAGGACGGAACCATTATCGGCACCATTGGCGGCGGCTGTATGGAAGCTGCTGTTCTGCGCCGCGCCCTGGAAATGATCCATGATGGTGACCAGGCTCCTATCCTTTATCACGGGGATCTTACCGGACAGGACGCAGAAGATGACGGTATGGTCTGCGGCGGAGTGGTAGATATTTTGATGGAACGGGTTTGATCTTGGAATGCAATTTCCAAATAACTGAGCATTTCTTCTGAAATAAACGCGAATATATACTGGCACAGTCATTTATGACGAATCCCCTCATCAGCTGCTTATTACTCTGTAAGCTGCTGGTGAGGGGATTATTTTATTAAAAATCATATCTCTTTATTTCACAGTTTTTGATCCCATAGACTGCAAACTCTTCATTTGTCATGTCATGAAAATAAGACTGTATCACTCTGGCGATCCCGTTATGGGCTACCAGGATGTATGTTTTCTCATCTGACTTATTTTTGATTTCATCTAAAAGGTTGTAGATCCTCTGAGCCAGACGGAGCATGGACTCACCTCCGTTATAGCTGCATGCAAAGGACTGTTTCGCTTTCTTAAATTCTTCACCGCCTCTGGGTGTAGACTCCCACATGCCAAAATTCTGCTCTTTTAACCTTAATTCCTCACGAGCCGGGATCCCAGTAATCTCAGAAATGTGTTTTGCTGTATCAGCTGCCCGCATTAATGGAGAATACAGGATCTCATTTGCGTGGATATGTTCCTCTAAGATCTTCTTTCCTGTTTCTATGGCCTGTTCATGACCAAGTTCTGTCAAAGCAATGTCCGTTGCTCCGCAGATCTTTCCTTCCACATTCCATACAGTCTGACCATGTCTTACAAAATAAAAATGTCCCATTTTTTTTCCTCCTAAATTATTACAAAGCCACATCTCCTCTGTCTTCCACCAGTTCAAAGCCCACTGACTTCACACGGTTCTTAAGACAGACGCGGCACTCGGCAGCTTCATCGCCGGTGCAGATCTTATTATCATATAACTCATATTTTTTCCGTTCTTTCACCGGGGACAGGTTTGGCATCACTACATTGGCGCCTGCAAGAAGTCCCTTTTCCCTTCCCCTTGGATCCGCAGTTCCAAGAGCGGTTGTTGCCGGAAGCAGGCATTTTGGAAGGATGATACGCAGCACAGACAATAAAAACAGCGTCATTTCCACACTTCCCGCCGGTTCCTTTGCAAATTTTGTATCATGGTGTGGGATAAATGGTCCGATTCCCACCATTTCCGGGTTTAATTTCTTTAAAAAGATCAGATCTTCTGCCAGACATTCTAAAGTCTGACCTGGTGCGCCTACCATAAAACCGGCACCGGTCTGATATCCCAGTTCTTTTAAGTTTCGCAAACACTGCTTTCTGTTTCTAAGGCTCATCTGCTCTGGATGAAGGTGGCGGTAATGGTCCTCATTTGCTGTTTCATGGCGCAGCAGATACCGGTCTGCTCCTGCTTCTTTATAAAGGCGGTAACTTTCCTTTGTCTTTTCTCCAATGGAAAGAGTGATGGCACAATCCGGATAGGTGTTTCGTATCTTTTTTACAATGTCAACGATCCTTTCATCAGTAAAATAAGGATCTTCACCTCCCTGAAGCACAAAGGTGCGAAAGCCCAGTCCATAGCCATTTTCGCAGCACTCCAGGATTTCCTCTTCCGTCAGACGGTAGCGGTTGGCATTTTTATTGTCCCGACGGATACCGCAGTAATAGCAGTTGTTTTTACAGAAATTGGTGAATTCAATGAGACCTCGCATGTAGACCTTATTTCCATAATATTTCTGGCGGAGTCTGTCTGCTTCTTTTCTCAGACAGACCACGGTGTCCTCATCTTTGTAAGCAGACAGCAGTTCTATATATTCTTCTTTTTCCAGATAGCTCTGGCGGATCAGTTTTTCCGCCAATTCCAGTGATCGTTTCATTCTATCTTCCTCACTTTTTCCAAACCTGAATACCCGTTGTACTGCGTATTCACAGTTTCTGCAGCAACCGTTGATATTCCAGTAAAAATGTATCTCATGCAAGTTTACTCTGAAACCATTCTCCCTGTCAATGTTGCATTTCACCATGACATGTGAATTCCGCCCTTCATTGACAAACGGGTGAATTTTAGTTACACTTACTTATACTCCAAAGGTATATCCATGGATAAGGAGGTAAACACTATGAGACAGTGCATGGATTCAGATAATCTGCACAGACGTTTAAAAAAGATCATCGGACAGGTGCAGGCCATTGACCGTATGATAGATGAAGATATTCCCTGCGAAGAGATCCTTTCCCAGATCAATGCTGCAAAGTCCGCTTTAAACGGCTGCGGAAAAGTGGTATTAGAAGGTCATATCAAACACTGCGTCCGTGACGGTATTGAACACGGCGATGCAGATAAGACCATTGAAAGCTTTACAAAGGCAGTGGAGCGTTTTGCCAATATGCAGTGATAAAGATTGCGTAAGTGCGCAGCACGCAACAATCTGGCATCATATACAATGTTAAAAATACAGGATCAAAAGTCAGTCCATCTGGGACTGGCTTTTTTTATGCCCAAAAGCATCTGCAGTCCTTTACCTTTTTTTATAACTGCTTCTTGACAACTTATACCCCTATAGGTATAATGTAGCCATATTTAGGTATACCCCTATAGGTATATATGGCATGAAAGAAGGATCTGTATTATGAAAGAGTCTGTCAAAAAACTAGAAGCTCTCATGGAAATAGGCGGGATCAAAAAAGATATCTGTTTTCTCGTCATTTCCGGTATTGCACTGCTCATCAGCATTTTTAAAATGATCCCACTGCCTTTTGACGCAGCCTGGATCGCCATTATTTTGTGCGGCATTCCCATTATCATGGAAGCCGTCATCGGACTGATCACTGAATTTGATATCAAAGCCGATGTGCTGGTATCTCTGGCACTGATCGCCTCTGTCTGTATTGGAGAAGATTTTGCTGCTGGTGAAGTTGCATTTATCATGCAGCTAGGCGGTCTTCTGGAGGAACTGACGGTTGCAAAAGCCCGGGCCGGGATTGAAAAGTTGGTACACTTAACACCCCAGACAGCCCGTCTGGTCAAAAATGGCACTGAAACCATTGTTGCAGCAACTGAAGTCTCTGTCGGAGATCTGCTGCGGGTCCTTCCTGGTGAAACCATTCCTGTAGACGGCGTGATCACTTCCGGAAGCACTTCTGTAAATCAGGCCGTTATGACCGGTGAATCCCTTCCAGTGGACAAAACTGCCGGAGATGAAGTTTCCTCCGGTACTGTCAACCAGTTTGGTACCTTTGAAATGAAGGCCACCAAAGTAGGGGAAGACAGTTCCATTCAGCGCATGATCCGCCTGGTGCAGTCTGCTGACGCAGGAAAAGCAAAGATCGTAGGTCTGGCTGACCGTTTTGCAACCTGGATCGTAGTGATCGCATTAAGTGCTGCTGCTTTAACCTGGCTGTTTACAGGCCAGATCATACGTGCCGTTACCATTCTTGTTGTATTTTGTCCATGTGCCCTGGTCCTGGCAACACCTACTGCTATTATGGCAGCTATTGGAAATGCCACAAAGCATGGCTTCTTAGTCCGCGAAGGAGATGCACTGGAAAAACTGGCAAAAGTTTCGAAGATCACCTTTGATAAAACTGGTACTTTAACCTGCGGTACTCCAAAAGTAGTTACTGCCTACAGTTCTCATCCTGGTTACTCCAACGAAGATATCTACCGCTTCTGCGCCGGAGCAGAACAGCACTCGGAACATCCTCTTGGAAAAGCAGTTCTTGGCTGTTTTAAACAGGAATATGGTGCAGTCCCTGCTGTAAATGATTTTCATATGATCCCCGGACGCGGTGTTTCTGCTGTTGTTGACGGAAAAATGGTATTTGCCGGAAATATGGAAATGATGAAAGAAAATAAGATGGCTTTCAGTCAGGATATTACAGAAAAAGCCGAAGGTTTCCTGGCTCAAGGCTGTACTGTGATCTATGTGGCTTTTGACGGCATTCTGGCTGGTTTTCTGGCTCTTTCGGATACAGTACGTCTGGAAAGTGCTCCTATGATCGGACGACTGCATGACCTGAATGTAGAGCCAGTCCTCCTTACAGGGGACCATGAAAACGCAGCTGCTGCCATTGCCGGCCAGCTGCACATTAAAGAAGTGCGGGCAAACTGCCTCCCGGAAGATAAACTTAACTTTATCCGTTCCTGTCAGGAAAAGAAGGAACTGGTATGTATGATCGGAGATGGTGTTAATGATGCCCCTGCCTTGAAAGTGGCAGATGTTGGCATTGCCATGGGCGGTGTTGGAAGTGATATTGCGGTGGATGCTGCAGATATTGCCCTGGTGGACGATGAAGTGAAGGAAATTCCCCATCTTGTGTCCCTTTCCAAAAGGATGATGACTACCATTAAGCTCAATATGACATTCTCCATGGCGCTGAATTTTCTGGCTATTACACTAGCTATTACCGGAAAACTGAATCCTGTTGTAGGCGCCCTGGTGCATAATGCGGGATCTGTGCTGGTTATTACCAATTCTGCACTGCTTTTGAAGTGGAAACTGAGATAAAAAAGAGAACCATAAGAGATCTATGCAGGCTGCCAGTGCGGCAGCGGCATAGATCTGCCATTTTGTTATAATTTTTCTATATTGGGGACTGTAAATAAAACGGCTCATGAAAGCAAAACACCAGAACATTGAAAAAGCTGCTGAGTTTCCGCATATCTCATAGCTGTTTGCTTATGGTTTGAAATTTCCAAATGTGAAAGGCCCATGCCGCTGCCGTATTGGCAGCCTGCATGGGCCTTGTTGCATGTCGTTATTTATTTCTCATCGTCAAACTCATACGGCTTGATCTGGCGTACAACATCCATGATCGTGCCGTCACGGGCTTCGATGATACCTACTACTCTATCTCCAAACTGAACTTTCTCTGGTTCGCCTACGATAGAGTATGCGATATCACGCAGCTCTTCGATGGTCTTAAATGGCAGGTCTACGCCCTTCATGGCCTCGATCAGATCCTGTCTTCTTGGGTTGATAGCGATACCGTAGTCAGTGATAACTACGTCAATGCTCTCTCCAGGAGTGGTTACTGTAGTTACTTCGCTGCAGATAGCCGGGATTCTTCCCTGAAGCAATGGAGCAATAACGATAGTACACTTAGCACCTGCTGCTGTATCCGGATGTCCGCCCTGAGCACCGGTGATGACACCGTCAGAACCTACAACTACGTTACAGTTAAAGTTTACATCTACTTCCAGTGCAGCTAAAATTACAAAATCCAGCTTATTTACAACAGCACCCTTATTAAATGGGTCTGCGTACTCACCAGCAGAAATACGGAAATGCTTTAAGTTCTTTACAGACTCTACCGCTGCCAGGTCAAAGTCCTGGGTATCTAACAGGCAGTCTACCTGGTTGTTGATCAGCAGGTCGCACATTGGCTTGGTCAGACCGCCAACGCCGAAACGCATGCGGATATTTCTCTCCTTCATGATCTTTGCCAGGGAAATGGTAGATGCGATAGAAGCACCGCCTACACCAGTCTGGTAGGAGAATCCATCCTTGAAATATGGGCTGTTTACTACGAACTGGGTACAATAATCAGCCATCATCAGCTTTCTCATATCCGTAGTTGGCTTTGCAGCGCCGGTAGCGATCTTCTTTGGATCACCGATAGCGTCTACAACTACTACATAGTCAACCTTTGTCATAGAGATATGAGCCGGAAAGTTAGGGAATGGTACCAGGCAGTCAGTAATAGCAACTACCTTATCTGCATAATCACCGTCGACCATTGCATAAGAAAGCACGCCGCAGTCACTCTTACCACCGATACCACGGCAGTTGCCGTAATCGTCACAGGTAGGTGTTCCGATAAATGCGATATCAATTCTTGTCTCTCCGCTTTCAATGGCTCTTACACGGCCGCCATGGGAACGCATGATAGCAAGTCCCTTTAATTTACCTGCGGAGATAGCTTCACCGATCTTGCCGCGCACACCAGATGACTGGATGTTGGTAATGGTTCCGTCCTCAATATAAGGAACGATAGGATCATGTGCTTTTCCTAAGGAGCTGGCACAGATGGTGATGTCCTTGATGCCCATTTTATGTACTTCTTCCATGACCATGTTTACAATATAGTCACCTTCACGGAAGTGATGATGGAAGCCTAATGTCATACCGTCTTTAATGCCGCATTTTACCAGTACGTCATGGATATTATCAACCAGCTTGCTCTGTGTATTGTTGACTACACACTTTGTATATGGGCCGTCCTTTTTGTATACATATCCGTCCCTGTAATGATTTCCCTGGAATACCTCTTTACCGGTCATCTCCAGGATCTCTTCCGGTATATCTCTTCCTACTGCGTTTATCATTTTACAGATCCCCCTTATATACGCCTGATGCCTTGGCAAGTTCAATGGTTCTCTTTGCACCGTCATAGAATGCGATATCGATCATCTTGCCGTCTACAGTGAATACGCCGATACCCTGAGCTTTTTTCTCATCAATTTCCTTAACAACCTTCTCAGCGAAAATGATGTCTTTCTGGGTCGGTGTGAAGATCTCATGTACGATGTTGATCTGACGTGGGTTGATAATGGATTTTCCGTCAAATCCCATTAAATGGATGGTCTCAACGTCTCTGCGGAAGCCTTCCATATCATCCAGGTTGGTGTATACCGTATCAAAGCACTGTACACCTGCTGCACGGGCTGCAATGATCATGTTCTGACGTGCACCCATTAACTCAAGTCCGGTACCGGTAATATGTGTCTGTAAGTCCTTTGTATAGTCACCGCCGGAAAGAGCGATACCAAACAGTCTCTCAGATGCTTCGCAGATATCCAGAGCCTTCATAACACCTCTTGCAGACTCGATAGCTGCCATGATCAGTGTCTGGCCTTCTGGAATGCCATACTGCTTCTCGCACTCTTCTACTACTGTCTCTACTCTCTGTACATCCAGTGCGCTCTCTGTCTTCGGGATACGGATAGCATCACAGCCGCCTGCTACTGCACAGTGGATATCTTCTTCCCAGTATGGAGTATCAAGACCGTTAATACGAACAACACGTTCGCAACCGCGATAATTGATCTCCTTTAATGCGTGATATAAAGAGAAACGTGCTGCATCCTTCTGGTTCTCAGCCACAGCGTCCTCCAGATCCAGCATAATGGAGTCTGGTTTATAGATATATGGGTCCTTGATCAGACCTGGCTTCTGTGCGTTTAAGAACATCATGGTCCTTCTTAAGCGCTTCTTATTTGCATTGATCATCTTACAGCACCTCCCCATGGAATGTCCTCGATCTGGTCTACAGAACGGAATACCGCACCTTCTACTCTCGCCTTAATGGTGCAGTCCAGCGCGCCCTTGTCCACCACTGAAATTTTCACGTTATCGATCTCCAGGTTTTTAAGTGTCTGAAGGACTACCTTGCGGATCTGGTTGCCATACTGATTAATGACAGCGCTTTCCAGGTTAAACTCTACAGAACCATTTCCCGGTTCTACAGTTACCTGGCAGTCGCTGGATTCCAGTGTTCCTGCCATGGCTGGTTTCTTTATCTCCATTTCTATTTCCTCCTGCTCTTAGTTTAATCCTTTTCTTGCACGGTTATAATTGATCAGACAGCCCGCTTTGACAATTTTTCTCTCATCTGGGGTCATATCTGCTACATAGAGGCTGATTTCTTTTACTGCCTTAGTATCTGCATTGATCACATATGCCTTGATATCCTTTAAATCACCATCCAGAGCTGCTTTTGCACCTGGAACATAGATGTAATCACCTACTTCAAATTCTGGCTCTTCTACCATCTGGAATGGGATCATGCCCCAGTTCATTACGTTGGAACGATAACGCTTGGTTGCGTATTCCTTTGTAATGTTTGCAAGTCCGCCGATGACTCTCTGGCAGCTTGCAGCCTGCTCTCTTGCGGAACCATCACCAGGTTTTACAGCGTAGATCATGCTACCGATCTCTGTTTCCATTTCCTTAACATTTTCCTGACCGGAAATTCCATGGATGGCATCAAATACAGCATTCAGATCTGCATCTAACTCAGATGGATTCTGGCCTGCAACTCTTGCTTTTTCTAATTTATCAACTGCCTTGCTCTTACCTACATATTCAGGATCTCTTCTGGATAATGTAAATTCAGCCAGTCCTAATGGATTGGAACGGTAGGAAGAAGTCTCGCCGGATGGGATCAGCTCATCAGTGGTAGTTACTTCGTCCATGATCTTGGAGCAAACCTTTAAGAGGATGTTGTCAGTTAATGGGCTCATTTCTGGCCAGTCCTTGATATTTGGACCATATACCAAGCTGTCTTCCTCATGAGGTGCGCTGTAGCCATTGTATACACGGCGGTCATAAACAGTCTTATCAAAGTTGTATTCAGGAACATCGCCCCAGCAGTCTAAGTCGGTAGCTGGTGTAAGGATACCGCCGTTTGCTGCAGTTGCTGCAATAGAACGTGCATCCATTAATGCTACTGCGGACATCTGTCCATTTCCTGGCTTGCTGCCTTCGCGGTTCGGGAAGTTTCTGGTTGTATGACGGATACTTAAACCATTGTGGCAAGGTGTATCGCCTGCGCCGAAGCATGGTCCGCAGAATGCTGTTCTGATAATAGCGCCTGCTTCCATCAGGTCTGCGATCAGGCCCTTTCTTACCAGGTCGATAAATACCGGCTGGGATGATGGATATACAGCCAGTGAGAATTCGCCGTCGCCGCAGCTCTTTCCCTTTAATGCATGGGCTGCTTCTACTACGTTGGTGAAGTTGCCGCCTGCACAGCCTGCGATGATTCCCTGCTGAACTCTTAAACGTCCGTTTTCGATCTTATCGGTTAATGTAAATGGAGCTCTTCCGCCGCTGACTTTTTCAGCTTCTTTCTCTACGCTTCTTAAGATATCGCCCAGGTTTGCGTTTAACTCATCGATCTCGTATGTATTGCTTGGATGGAATGGAAGGGCGATCATTGGCTTGATGGTGCTTAAATCTACGTAAACGCAGCCGTCATAGTAAGCAACATCTGCCGGATTTAACTCTTTGTAAGCATCTCCTCTGCCGTGGGCAGTTAAGAATGCCTTGGTATCTTCATCAGTGCGCCAGATGGATGTTAAGCAGGTGGTCTCTGTTGTCATAACATCTACACCGTTTCTGTAGTCGGTGGTCATGGAAGTAACGCCAGGTCCTACGAATTCCATTACTTTGTTTTTTACATAGCCTTTCTTAAAGACTGCTCCGATAATGGAAAGTGCCACATCCTGAGGTCCAATGCCAGGTCCTGGCTTTCCGGTGAGGTAAATAGCGATAACACCCGGATAAGCTACATCATATGTATCACATAACAGCTGTTTTACCAGCTCGCCGCCGCCTTCGCCGATGGCCATGGTTCCTAATGCGCCGTAACGGGTATGAGAATCAGATCCTAAGATCATGCGTCCGCAGCCTGCATGCATTTCACGCATGTACTGATGGATAACTGCAATGTGAGGTGGAACATAGATGCCGCCGTACTTCTTTGCCGCTGAAAGGCCAAACATGTGATCATCTTCGTTAATGGTTCCGCCTACTGCACAAAGAGAGTTGTGACAGTTGGTCAGTACATATGGAAGTGGGAATTTTTCCATTCCGGATGCCTTTGCTGTCTGGATAATACCTACGAATGTAATGTCATGGGATGCCATTGCATCGAATTTAAGTTTTAAATGCTCCATATCCCCTGAAGTGTTGTGGGCACTTAAAATGGAACAGGCCATTGTACCTTTCTTTGCTTCTTCTTTATTTGCTGCTTTTCCTGTAAGAGCCTGTACTTTTGCTGCTTCAGACTCAGGTACGATCTCAGTGCCGTTTACAAGGTAGATGCCCTCATCATATAACTTTACCATAGTGTTCTTCTCCTTTTCTTTTTCTGATATGATCGATATTGCTGATATTCTTTGCTGTTATTTTTTGTTTCTTTTTCTTTCTGAACTAACTATACACCTCTTTACATTTATAGGCAAATACTATATATATAATAACAGGTATATGTATTTACCTATCCATTGATAAAACACTTTCAGCCACGCGCATTCGCGCGTCTGCGAGCATACGCAAAAGGAGAGATTCCACATGACCAGCCGTGAATTAGAATACATAAAAACCGTAGCAGATGAAAAAAGCATCTCCTCTGCTGCCAGAAAACTTTATATCGCCCAGCCATCCTTAAGCCAGTCTTTGCAGCGGATCGAGGAGAATCTGGGGGCCAAACTCTTTAACAGGACGCCGGCCGGCCTGACTCTCACCTATGCGGGAGAACGGTGTTATCAAATGGCCTGTCAGGTCCTTAAGATCTACAGTGATTTTGAAGCAGAGATCAGTGATATCAACCAGGTAAAAGCCGGACGGATCGTAATGGGGATCACCAATCATTTAGGTACCGCCATTCTTCCGGAAATACTGCCGGAATTTAAGAAAAACAGCCCCTCTATTGAACTGGAGATTCTGGAAGATAATACAGGTAACCTGGAAGCAAGCCTTCTTACAGGTGTCATGGATTTTGCCCTGCTCCACGCCCCAAAACTGGCGCCAAATCCTTTATTAAATTATGAATTTCTGTCAGAGGACCCCTTTGTCATAGCTCTTGCTGCGGGACATCCCCTGATTGAAAAAGCGCAAAAAAAGCCGGGATACCTGTTCCCGGTCTTAGATGTGCGTCTTTTAAAAAATGAGCCTTTGATCCTTTTGCACCCCCAGCAGCGCATCCGACATGTCTCTGATGCCATCCTGGCAAAAGCAAAGGTCGCTCCCAATATTGTGCTGACCATAAAAAATTACGAAACAGCTCAGCGTCTGGCCGGTCAGGGCATTGGCATTACTTTCCTGCCTATGGACTACGCTGCTCTGACCTATGCCGACCATCCGCCGGTGTTATTATCTATTGATGAATCTTACAGCCCCAGCTGGGACCTGAGTATTGCTACTTTAAAAGGTGGATTTTTGTCCAGGGCGGACCAGTATTTTCTGGATCTGGTGCGGCAGGCATTTGCCCAGGAGCCTGGTAAATAGCACTGTTCGAATGATATTTCCGCCTACACGGGTGGAATTTGTCTGTTCCTGTGCCTGTTACTCACCAGTACACGGCATTCCCGCCTGTACAGGCGGGATCTGTCTGCTCATATCCTATATTCACCATGTCTCCGCCCCACGGGCGGAAACTATACCTCTACTTCAATATGATACTTCTTCAGCCAATAATCCACCTGTATCATATACGCCAGCATCTGCGGCCCAGCCATCAGCTGACCATACCATGGTTTCCCATAGTCTGAGGGGCTTTCCAGGAATTTCTCCGCTTTAGCCTTATCCAGGAACTGCAGTACAGGTGAGGTGCTGTCATCTAAGATCTCCCGCACCCGGCCCACCAGCAGTGCCTCATAGGCTCTGTCATAGGTCTTTGGATATGGGGATTTTCTGCGCCACAGCACTTCATCGGGCAGCAGCCCTTTTCCAGACTCTCTTAACAGGTGTTTTGCCACCCCATCCTTCGTTTTCATGTCCCATGGCACATTCCACAGATATTCCACAATGCGGTGATCCGCAAACGGCACTCTTGCCTCCAGCCCGGAATACATGCTGGTGCGGTCCATACGGTCTAATAAGGTCTGCATAAACCATTTCAGGTTCAGCCACGCGATTTCACGGCGGCGTGCTTCTTCCGGAGTGTCTTCTGCCAGTCTTGGGGTTTCTGCCACTGACTTTTCATATGTTGCCTGCACATATTCATCCATGTGAAGTTCTTTAATAAAATCATCCGCCAGCAGCACTTTTCTGGCAGAAAGGTCCATCGTCCAGGGAAATGTGCTCGCCTCAAAGCACTCTTTTTTGTGGAACCATGGATATCCGCCAAATATCTCATCGGCACACTCCCCAGTCAGAGCCACCTTGTGGGTGCGGCTTACCAGCGAGCAGAAATATAACAGGGAAGAGTCCACATCTGCCATAGCAGGCAGATCTCTGGCTTCCACAGAGGTATACAGCATATCCGCCTGGGTCACATTGTCACATTCCAGATAATGATGGTCAGAGTCTAAATATTTCACCATAATATCCACAAACGGCCGGTCCATAGAGGGCTGAAAGGCATTTGCCCTGAAATATTTCTGGTTATCCTTAAAGTCAAAGGAAAAAGTAGTCAGCTGTTTGTTTTTCTTTTTCAGTTCTGCACTGCACACAGCGGAAACAAGGCTGCTGTCCACGCCGCCGGATAAAAAGGTACATACCGGCACATCGGAAATGATCTGGCGGTGGATGGCATCCTGGACCAAAAATGCCGTTTTTTCTACGGTTTTCTCATAGCTATCCTCATGAGGTCTGCTTTCCAGTTTCCAGTAGCATTCTGTATGGAGGCCAGATGCATTGCATACAAGATAATGGGCCGGAAGCAGTTCTTCTATGTCCTTGAAAACGCCGCAGCCATAGGTTTTTGCTGGTCCGATACTGAATATTTCATTTAAGCCCTTTTTATCCAGTTTAGGCGTAACTCCCGGATAGGCGAAAAGGCCCTTGATCTCTGATGAAAAAATGATCTGATCATTAAAACAGGTGTAAAATAATGGTTTTACGCCAAGACGGTCACGAAACAGCACCAAAGCATCTTTTACCGGGTCCATAATGGCAAAGGCGAAAATACCGTTCATCTGCTTTACAAAATCCGGTCCATATTCCATATAACCGGTTAAAACTACTTCTGTATCGCTGGCAGTAGAAAATTCCCAGCCTTTTTCCAGCAGATCTTCTTTTAATTCTCCGGTATTATATAGTTCCCCGTTATACACGATCCCGAAGGTCTTATCTCCTGCTTTTTTTAGGATGGGCTGACGGCCTGAAACCAGATCCCGCACAGACAATCTCACATGGGCAAGCCCAAAATGGGAACTCAGATGATTTCCCTGCTCATCCGGCCCACGGTGCTTCTGTACCTTTTCCATGCCTTCCAGTATCTGTCTGTAATGGTCTTCTTTTGTGAGATAGTCAAAGTGACTTTGATAAAATCCTGCGATCCCGCACATATAATGCCTCCTGTTTTCATAGTTACACATCCTTCAAACGCTCTTGGTTCCTTCACCGGTACGTCTTATCTGCCTGCTGTCGCAGGCGGAACCCTGCAACAACGCTTACAGCAGCACACAAGCAGCCAGAAACGTACACACAAGCCCAATGGAAACCGGCAGCATATTCTTTCTCGCCAGTTCCACCGGATCCACGTTACAGATAGCTGCTACCGGGATCAGTCCCCAGGGCACTACGGTCCCGCCACCGATAAAAATAGCACTGATCTGCCCCAGACATGCCAAAACCGGGATAGAAGCGCCAGTGGCCGTTCCAAAGGTACGTGCCAGCGCACCGGTAAGTGGAAGCCCGGAAAAGCCGGAGCCGTCCAGTCCTGTGAGACCGCCGATGATCAGCTGCAGAAACGCTGTCATATATCGGTTTAATGGTGCATGATGAGCCAGCCACAGCGCCCAGTCATTTAAAATACCACGTTCATAGGAATCCCCTAAAATATGAGTGATCCCATTTCCTCCTAAGAAGAAAAATGCCCCGATCACAATAACAGGAGCAAAAATACGGATAGCAAATAAAAATCCGTCTGTTACATATTCTGTTACTTTTTCAAGAGAGCCCGTTTTAAATTCCATAATAGCACCTGCACACATAAGTAGCACTGCAGTTCCCGCTACCAGGCTGGTAGCATCTCCGCCCTTTAATTTGAATAAGAACATGAACAGGATATCCACGATAAAGGCAACAGGCGTAAGGATCGCCAGAGTCATGGCAGTCCGGGAATAGGTCTTCTTTCCTGACGCTTCACCTTTTTCCGGCACATCAGCCAGTTTGGGTTCTCTGGGCTTTTCCATTCCAGTCATTGCCACACGATTAAGCAAAAAAGCGCTGCACACACAGGTAAGCCCCATGATCCAGAATAATGGCCGTCCTTTGCTTAAAATATCCGTTGTAGAAATATCTGCTGCCCCAGCAGAAATGGCCGGTGCCCCCTGGATCACAGCGTCATAGCTTAACGCAAATCCATGACCAAACAGGTTCATTGCCATAGCCGCAGCCAACGGTGTTAAACCGGACTGCACTGCAATCGGTAATATAATCGCCCCTACCAGTGCAACTGCCGGTGAAGGCCACAAAAACAGGGAAAATACAAACATGATACCGCCTAAGATCCACCAGGAAACAGCCGGTGTCCTCATGATCTTTGACACTGGTTTCATAAGCAGGGCATCACTTCCTAACTCCTGGAGACATTTAGAAAATGCCGTCACCAGGGCAATAGTAGCGATCACCTCTCTAAATTCACTGATAGCATAGATAATAGAACTGAAAATGGTCTGTATCACCCCAGCCAGACTTCTCTGACCCACAAGGCCGATCCCGAAAAGGAAGGCAATACAGACCAGCGGGGTATCTTTTCGCAATATCATAGTAAACAAGATCACCAACACGCCCACAAGATAAAGCCAGTGGACCGGTGTCAGTGTAATATAGGCTTCAGGCATAAAAAAGCTCCTGTATTTCATACTTACTACCATGGTATGCAAATTACAAAAAAAGGACTCTGCGCCGGTGGGAAACTTCCCTCCAGACTGCAGAATCCTATTGTCTCTCAGACTCGCAAACCCGCACTATCGCGCTCCACTGCCTGCTGTCGCAGGCAGTCTGCCAGTTTATTAATTTCTTACGTACACAGTTCCATCCATGATCCTTCTTGCCGTTCTCTGAACTGCAACGCCAGGTAGAACGATTTCCCCATTCTCTTTTTTCAGATCCGGGTACATGGTCATGACGCCGCTTGGATGGCCAATGCGCACGCTTGTCTTGCCTTCTTCCAGCTTTCCAAGCTCCTCATACAGCAAGCTTCCTTCCAGGAAAGATGCTACAGAAATGGAGCTTGCAGAAGTCAGCGGGCATGCCTTATGGCACTTAAATACAGAGATCACACGGGCGCACACGTCCATATTTTCTGCCTTTACCTGCTTTCCGGCAATATCCACATAGCTCTGAGGCTTTGTGAAAAATCCTACTTTCGGCACTGCCGGGCTGTTAGCTGTTGCATCTTCTAAATCCTTTGCAAAACCCATTTTACAGCAGGCTGCACTGCGGATCTTCTCTAATAATTCACTGGCTGCTTTATTATTATTTACCTCTTCCGGCAGTTCACGGCCTGTAAGACCGATATCCTCTGCACGGACCAGCACCATTGGATTGGATACATCCAATATGGTTGCCTCAATAGGGCCAAATCCCGGTATCTCCAGCACATCCTTTGTATTTCCTGTAGGAAGAAGCTTTCCTGTCTTTGCACCGGCCGGATTTAAGAAATTGACCTTCAGCTCTGCTGCTGTTCCATCCACACCTGCAATAGCACAGTCGCCATCCTGGGCAAAAGTCTTTGTTTCCGAGTCAATAGGAACGGTCACATTGATATATTTATTAGTATTTTTATTTAACATACGTACAGTGGTGATCGGTTCAACAATATCTGCCATTCCTTCTTCTACTGCAAATGGTCCTACTGCCGCTGTCATATTTCCACAGTTGGACTTATAATCCACCTGGCTCTTTCCTACAATGACCTGACCTACCAGATATTCTACATCTACGCCTGGCTCTTCACTTTTCCAAACAATAACAATCTTATTATTGGAAGAAACAGTGCCGCCAAGACCGTCGATCTGCTTCGGATCCGGGTCGCCCATACACTGTAAGAAAATATTATCCCATTCCTTTCTGTCCTCTGGAAGGTCCTCTTTATGGAACATACAGCCCTTGCTGGTGCCTCCACGCATAAATACGGTTTTAAATTTTCTCATATTTCTTGCCTCTTTTTAGTTTCTGATATCTATTTCAGTTTCTCAATGGTTTCAATGATATAATCGGTATATTCTTTTGCACTTGCATCCTCTGTAAAAGTAGTCAGTACCACCTTCTTCTCTGTGGTACATACATCCAGTGCCTTCTCCAGAAGAACCTTCTTGTCTGCATATCCAATATGAGCCAACATCATGCCTGCTGCACGGATCAGGGAGCTTGGATCTGCGTATTCACCTCTTCCGTGGCTCATCAGGTATGGAGCGGTTCCATGGATTGCCTCAAACATAGCATATTTATTGCCGATATTAGAGGAAGAAGCGGTTCCCAAACCGCCCTGATGCTCAGCAGCAATATCCGTTACAATATCGCCATACAGGTTAGGAAGTACCACTACTTCAATTCCCTTATTGAACTCAGGATCCAGCATCTTAGCACACATAGCATCTACCAGACGCTCCTGGATCTCGATCTCCGGATATTCTTCCCCTACTTTGCGCACTGCCTTGATAAAGTTGCCGTCAGCCAGCTTTACGATATTTGCCTTTGTAACAATGGTCACGTTCTTCTTTCCATTTTTCCTTGCAAACTCAAAAGCAGCTCTTGCAATACGCTCACTTCCCTGTTTGGTCTGTACCTTAAAATCTACTGCCAGATCCTCATCTACCTGGATTCCCTTATTGCCCCAGATATACTCGCCTTCAATATTTTCTCTGAAGAAAGTCCAGTCAATGCCCTTATCCGGGATACGGATGGGACGGACTGCTGCAAACAGCTCCAGACCGCGGCGCAGCAGGCTGTTTGCGGATACCAGGTTTGGCCAGGGTTCACCTGCTCTTGGAGTTACCATAGGTCCTTTGATGATAACATCACATTTTTTGATCTCTTCAAATACATCATCTGGCAGACTCTGAAGCTTTGCAGCCCTGTTTTCAATGGTCATGCCTTCAATGTGACGCAGCTCTACTTTGCCGGAAGCGATCTCATCCGGGATCAGGGCTTTGATCACACGGACTGCCTGCTCCATGATAATGGGGCCAATGCCGTCTCCTGGAAGGATGCCTACAACAATCTTATCCAGCTTTGAAAAATCTTTTACTTCTGTGTCCTGTTTCATTCTTTCGATCCGTTCAAACTCAGACTGGATCAGTTCCCCAAATTTTTCCTGTGCCTGTGAAATAGCGCTCATTTTCTCTTCTCCTTTTCTCTGATATGATATTTATTTACCTGTTATTTTTTTAATCACCCAACTGCCTGCTCCGGCAGGTGGTTAAATATTTCTATGCTTCTTTATACTTTTATGATAGTACGAGATTAATAATAGGTAAAATACATTTCATACCAGTTTTTATATAGGTAAAGCGCAATTATTTTTCCCAGATACCAGTCCACACCTTCGTCTTCTACTCCAGGCACTCCTTCAAGACTCGCAAAAATTCCCTGGAAGCCCTGGAAAGCTTCTCATCTGCCGGATAAGCAGCTACCAGTTTCCAGGAAGCCCCTAATTTTTCATCCAACGGATAGCATTTTAGCCCCTCTGTCCCGGAATACAGCGTCATATAAGACTTTGGCAGAAACGTAGCTCCCATTCCTCCGGCCGCCAGACGCTTGGCCGTTTCCATGCTCTTTGTAGTACAGCAGATCTGTGGTTTGATCCCGGCTTTTCTTAGGATCTCATCTGCTACCAGACGAAGCTTCTGCCTGCTTGCCACCATTACAAAGGGGATCTTTTTTAACTGTCTTATATCCTCTGCATTTAATGGCTTTCCCTCTGGCAGAGATACCTGTGACTGAAGGCTTTCCGGCACTGCCAGATAAAAAGGATCATCGGAAAATTCGTCATAACATACTTTTTCCAGTGCTTTCTGAAAATGCATGATGCAGAAATCCACCTTGTGGGACAACATCATTTTTTCCAGTTCCTGGGAATTATTTTCCCGGATAAATACGTTCACACCGGGATAATATTTACGGAACACAGGCACCACAACTGGGAGAATACATGCCCCCAGGTTCATAGGAATACCGATAGTCACGGTTCCCTTTTTCAACTCCTGAAACTCCCCCAATTCATCTTTCATTGCCTTCCACAACTTCCACGCTTCTTCTAACTGGTCCAGCAAAAGACTTCCCTGTTCCGTCTCCATGGCCCCGCTTCGGTCTCTTTTAAAGATCTCAAAACCCAGTTCATTTTCTATTTCTTTCAGCACCTGGCTTAAGGAAGGCTGGGCTATGAACAGTGTTTCCGCGGCCCCGGAGATGCTTTCATTTTCACGGATACATAAAAGATAGCGGATCTCATTTTCCGACCACTGTCTGTCTCCAGGAAGCTTTTCCAGGCTCTCTACTATCTTTTCTCCCCAGGAAAGCACCGTTTGCCCTTCCGGCGTCGGCACCATGCCGCCCCGTATCCGCCGAAACAGCTGGCAGCCCAGTTCATTTTCCACACTTTTAAGTCCTCTTGTAAGGGTAGACGGATTTCTCCTCAAAAGCGCTGCTGCCTCACAGATACTTCCCGTTGACGCAATATGCCGGATACTAATGAGCTGCTGCTGGTTCATAAAGTTCCCCCTTTTGTTCCCTCTTGTTTCTCATTTTCCTATTGTACCACAACCCATTTACATGCTCAAATTTTACCTGTCCCAACAGGTCTTTTTTTCTTCTTCTGTAATTGCCCGGATCACTTTGCAGGGATTGCCTACTGCTACCGAATTGTCCGGTATGTCTTTCACAACAACACTTCCACCGCCAATGACAACATTGTTTCCAATGGTAACTCCAGGCATAACCTGAACCCCGCCGCCGATCCATACGTTGTTGCCAACAGTGATCGGATAGGCATACTCTAACCCCAGGTTGCGGCGTTCATGATCAATGGGATGGCCTGCTGTATAAAAACTGCAGTTTGGTGCAACAAATACATTGTCACCAAATTTCACCTTTGCCCCATCAAGAATAACTGTATTGTGATTGGCAAAGAAATTTTCTCCAATTTCAATATTATAGCCATAATCGCACCAAAACGGAGCAAGAATGCAAAAGGCTTCCTTTGTTCTTCCCAACAGTTTCTTCATAAGTTCCTGCTGACCTTTTTCATCTGATGGGCGAAGCTGATTAAACTGATAACAAAGATCTTTTGCCTTATTTCTTTCATTTAATAAGTCCCTGTCATTATTTGCGTCATAAAGCATCTGTTTTAACATTTTTTCTTTTTCGGTCATACTTAATTTCCTTTTCTTTTTTCAGCTTCTTCCAGGCCTTTTCGTGTGATCCCATATTTCAGCCAGTCCATAGGGATATCATCACTTGGATATCCCGCAATTAAAATACATTGTGCATGTACTCCATAATCGCCGGTTTGAACAACAGCCTTGCAACGGTCACGCATTTCATAGTATTCTGGAATATAATGCATCACATGGATATTCTTTTCGCCCAGTTTTCCAACCAGAAACTGATAATCCTTCTGGTTCAGCTTTACCATATCTTCTGTCACGATCGCGCCTTCAAAATCTCCCACATCCACGATCACATCTACAATATCCTGCATGGATGGAGAGCCGGTTACTGCTTCCAGATCAATGTATTGGACAGAAGGATCCAGTGGATGAAGACTTTTTGAGGATGTACCGCTTCCAGCATCGGCAATAAATAACATCTCTCCATGACGGATCTGAGCCACCACCTCTGCCAGTTCTTTGTTTAAGATTCTTTTTTTCACTCTTTTTCAACCTTTCAGATTCATATTTACCTGTTCATTATAAAACACTTCGGCTGCTAAGAACAGGTGAAAGCATGGATGCCAGCAAGATCCCGAGAATACCGGAAATAAGTTTGGCGCCAAGCATCGGCAGGATCATCCGCGGATCCACGCTTGCAGCAAACCCAAGATAATCCCCCAGGGCAAAACCTCCACCAGCAGCAAATGCAGCAATAATGATTTTTCCACGATCATCCATATCCTTCATGGATGCAAAGGCCGGTATACAGTTAACACAGACTGTCAGAAGCCCTAAAGAAGCCACGGAATTAATGCCAAAAAGATGTTCTATTTTCTTAAGCAGATGTACACCATGTTTTTTGATACATAACACCATGGGAAATGCACCAGACAACACCAATGCAATTTTTCCACAAAGCAAAAGTCCCTCTTCAAAACCGGTAAGCCCCGCAGCATTCTTTTCTGTCATTATATCAAAAAAAGGAACAAGAATGCCTGTTAACTGCTCAAACACAGCAATAGCAGTCAATACCATTGCTGTGTTTGTGACAATCTTTCCAAAATAACTGAAAAACCGGATCGTTCGACCTGGCCATATCCAGAGCCCCACACCTGCAAAAACCGCAAGCGCCACAGCAGGAAGTGTATGAAGCAAAACCGTTTGAAGCGGAAGCACAAAACCTGTCCACCTCATCAGATATCCTCCTGTCAGACAACCAACCGGGATCGTAATGAGTCCACAGAGGATGCCTGAAACAAAAAGAGGCTTGTCCCTTTCTGTAAGAACAGACAAAGCCACTGGAAGTGTAAACACCCAGACGGAACCGATCGTTCCACCCAGGATCAAGCCGGAAAAATTTCCAAGAGCCTGTGAGTCCGCCATCTCCATGGCCAGTGCATATCCGCCCATATCAGATGGCAGAAGAACACCGGCAAGAGCGCATGCATCTGCATGAAACTTATGAAGAAATGGAGTAACTATAGGAGTCAGTATGCGGGCCAGCAAGGGTGCCGCTGCATAGACGGCAGCAACCGTCTGTGCCAACGCCCCCATCATGCACAGGCCCTCCGTAAAGGCTTTACCATAACCATGTTGATCTCCCCGTATCTGGTCTATGGCACCGATCAGTGCGAACACGGCCATAAACAACATCAATACACGATCTAAAGAAAAACCAGCCTTCCACTGAAAAAGGCTCTGCATAAAAACCCCATCCATTATTTCATAATGCGGTTTATGACAGAAACCACATTCTTTTTGCCATCACCGGCTTCTACACCGGAGTGGAAAAGCTCATACAAAGTATCACCAACCGGAGTACTTACGCCGCTATCGTTAATAGCACGCCGCAAAGTGTCTACTGCCGTTGTTTCGATCTCCAGGGAACACTCTGTAGCATCGTCAAATTCACCATTATAGTCTTTAAGTTCTTTTGCAAAAGCCCGCAGATTTCCTTCAAACATCAGCGGCAGGAATGTACGGATCTGATCAATGAATGTATCAAGATCACCACCATTACGGACACAGAACGCTGCTGCTTCCAAAAGAGAACCAATCGCACCAAAGTGCACATTGCACACACCTGTATCAGTAATGGAAGCCAGTGTGATCTCTTCTCCAAGATAATTATGACGTCCGAAGGATGCAAAAACAGGCTCTTTCAATGCATTGTAAACTGCCTCACTGCCGGCATAGACAAGGCCGCCAGTCGGTGTTGCAATATCACCTGGATAGCACATGATCTTGGCATCCAGATATGCCATGTCATATCCCTTTGCAATGGCCGCCATATCCCGTACCTCATTTGCAGTAGAAGTGGTAGTATTAACAAGCATCTTCCCTGCAAGACGTTCTTTCGTGCAGGCTTTGATGACGGAAGAAGCAATACCATGGTGGGGCAGATTCAGAAGAATACAGTCCGTTTCTTCCGCTTCCTGAAGAGAAGGTGCATATTTCGCGCCGCGCGCAACAAATGGTTCAGCGGCTTCGCTGTTTTGATCCACGATCACTGGTTTAATTCCTGCATTCATCATTGCTTCAGTTAAGCAGCTGCCCATTACACCACAGCCAACAATTGTAATACTTTTCATAGTCATACCTCCATGTGTTTTTGCATTCACCACAATTACATTGACGATCGTACTATGATTATATTATAATAATTTTTGGT
>CAVDQU010000024.1:0-24565 GCA_963611035.1 Agathobaculum sp. | reverse complement strand
CTGTAAATGGAGAAAGATTACTGTCAAGGATCAATGAACTGGGAAAAATTGGAAAAGATGCAGAAGGAAGAAGGACCAGACTGGCTGCTTCAGATACAGAAAAAGAAGGCAGAGACCTGGTTTCTAAATGGATGAAAGAGGCTGGATTAGAGGTCGTAGTAGACCGGATCGGAAATATTTTCGGTATCTGGGAAACACCTGAAAATAAGGACCAGGCGCCTTTGATGATCGGTTCCCATATTGATACAGTTATCAATGCAGGACAGTATGACGGATGTCTGGGTGTGATCTCCAGCATTGAAGTGATCAAAACATTAAAGGATGCAGGCATGGTTTCCGCAAGACCTGTCGTTGCAGTTGCATTTACCAATGAGGAAGGTGTCCGCTATTCACCGGATATGATGGGTTCTCTGGTTTATGCTGGAGGAATGGACGTAGAAGAGGCTCTGGATGCAGTAGGAACAGACGGAACCATTTTACGGGATGAATTAAAGCGCATCGGATATGAGGGAACGGTAGAACCAGGATTTATCAAGCCATATGCATTTGTGGAGTTGCACATTGAACAAGGCCCGATCCTTGACCAGGAAGGCATCCGCATTGGAGCAGTAGAGAACCTTCAGGGCATCCACTGGCAGAGAGTGACCATTGAAGGCGCAGCAAACCATGCAGGAACCACACCAACTGCATTAAGACATGACGCAGGACTGGCAGCAGCAAAGGTAAATGTATTTTTAAGACAGTTAGTAGAGAAATCCGGCGGTGTTGCTACCGTAGGCTGTATTGAATTTAAGCCAAATGCCATCAATGTTATCCCGTCCAAGGCAGTATTTACCGTAGATCTGCGCAACCCAAATAAGGAAAAGCTGGATAATGATGAGAAGCTTTTTGCTGAGTACTTAAAGGATCTGGCAAAAGAAGATGATGTTAAGATCTCCACAGAGCGTATGACTGAATTTGATCCGGTACCATTTGATCTGGGAATCGTAGAAAAAGTGGAAAAAGCTGCAAAAGCCCATGGTTTAAGTGTAAGACGCATCACCTCCGGTGCCGGTCAGGACGCCCAGATGATCGCAAGGATCTGCCCTACAGCCATGATCTTTGTACCAAGTGTGAATGGTATCAGCCACAATCCGGAAGAATATACCAAGGACGAAGATGTACTGGCAGGCGCAGGCGTGTTCTTAGATGTTGTAATGGACATGGCAGAAGTAAAATGATATACTATGAAAGTGTTGCCAAGCGGCTATGGGGACTGCGTGCTTGCACGCAAGGAACCATAGACATTTGGCAACCAAGCCGGTATGAGTAAGCAGGGCGATAGCCCGGATTACGAATACTGGCGGCAGTTGTGGGAGTGCCAGCGGCACATAACAACTGACTTTCAATTATGGTGATGTCACCGTCAGGTGACATGTCCTTTTTGGCAGCTAAAAAGCGCCCGAAAGGGCAAAAGGAGTGAGAGATATGATAAAGATCGATCTGATCACTGGATTTTTAGGTGCCGGAAAGACAACTTTTATAAAAAAGTATGCTTCTTATCTGATAAAACAGGGCAAGAAGATCGGAATACTGGAAAATGATTTTGGTGCGGTCAATGTGGATATGCTCCTTTTACAGGATCTGGAAGGGGATAACTGCAGCCTGGAAATGATAGCAGGCGGCTGTGATGCAGACTGCCACAGACGCAGGTTTAAGACCAAGCTGATTGCAATGGCAATGGAAGGCTTCGACCGGGTGATCATAGAGCCGTCAGGAATTTACGATGTAGATGAATTTTTTGATGCCCTTTATGAAGAACCACTGGACCGCTTTTATGAGTCGGGAAATGTGATCGCTCTGGTAGATGCAGGGCTGGAAAAAGACCTTTCAAAAGAGGCGAAATATTTGCTGGCTTCAGAAGTGGCTGACGCAGGCTGCGTGATCTTCAGCAAGTGCGATAGCGTGCCAAAAGAGCAGTTAAAAGCTACTCTTTTATATCTGAATGAGGCCATGGAACAGGTACACTGCAGACGCAGGTTTAACCTGGATCAGATCCTTTGCAAAAACTGGGAAGATCTGGATGAAGCGGATTATAAGCGTCTGTTGGTCTGTGAATACCGCATGGAAGATTATGAGAAAATGCCTCTGGACCAGAGTAAGGTATTTGAATCATTATATTACCTGAATTTTTCCATGGACCCTAAGAAGCTGGAAACAGCGGTAAAAAAGATGTTTCAAGATCCCGCCTGCGGCAAGATTTTCCGTATTAAAGGCTATATGAAGAATGATAGGAAAGATGAAACGGAAAACAGCCAGGAAAGCGGCTGGCTGGAACTGAATGCTACTTCAAAAGAATTTAGCTTAAAACCAGCACCAAAAGGCCAGGAAGTGCTGATCGTGATCGGTGAAAAGCTTTCAAAAGAGAGAGCAGCCCTTTATTTAGGCAGAAAACCTGATGTTTAAGCCGTTTTTTGAGTAAAAAACAGTTTACAAAAGATAAGGTACAGGTTATAATGTTTTTCGTTGGACAAGGACAGATATGGCAGAGTTGCAGATGCTCTGTACATAAATAAATGTTCTCTCGGAATTCGAGAGGACATTAAATAAGCTGATGGCTTCTGTGAGACAGATGACATCAGCTTTTTTACTTTGAAGGGAATTATTATGGAACCGTATTACTATACAAAGATGAGCAAACCAAAGCAGGCTGTCTACCATGCCATTTACCAGGGCCTTATGGCTCTTTCTGACAGCTTCCAGGTGCCGAAGCTAGAAGGAAGGGAGCTAAGCGACGTATTTTTTCAGCTGCGCCTAGATTACCCGGAGATCTTCTGGGCAGAGGGATTTCATTATCGGTATTATCAGGACTCAGCCAATATCACCTTTTTGCCGGAGTATATTTTTGAAAAAGGAAAAATAAAAGAGCACCAGAAGGCCTTAAAAGCCAGAGTGGAAAAACTGGCCCGCCCGGCTATGAAGCTTTCAGAGTGGGAGAAAGAAAAGTATATACATGATTTTATCTGTGAAAATGTACATTATGATAAATTAAAAAAGTCTTATTCCCATGAGATCATAGGCCCCCTGGGACAGGGCGTGGGGGTATGTGAGGGAATTGCCAAATCTGTAAAAGTGCTTTGCGATGCCTTAGGGATCTGGTGCATGATCGCAATCTGCGGAAATAATCCGGAAAAAGGGATCAAATACCGCCATACCTGGAATATTGTAAAGATTAACGGTACCTATTATCACCTGGATGCTACCTTTGATAATACACTGGGAAAGCATAGTTTTGGTGCAAAAGAGATCCGCTATGATTACTTTAACCTGGATGATAAAAATATTTTCCGTGATCATGAGCCGCTGATCGCACCGGCTCCGGCCTGCACAGACGGGGATCATTTTTACTATAAAGAGAAGAAAATGTCCTTTACAAAGACGGAAGATGTGTATAAACGTTCTTTACAGGCTGCAAAAAAGGGAAAAATGCTTACATTCCACTGGAGAGGCGGTTATCTTACAAAAGCTGTACTGGATGAGTTGCTGGACCTGATCAAAAAGGCGGGAGAAGAAAAGGGAAAAACTGCTCGGATCGCCTTAAACTGGCCTCAGGCTGTGCTGCGTCTGGAGTATGTGGACGGTGGTCAGGAAAATGTTACTCTGGAAGAGGCTAATGAAGGAGAACAGGAGTAATGCGGATCTTTGCAGGAGAAGAATTTGAAAAACTGGCAGATCTGCTGGAACAGGGACAGTTTGAACTGCTAGATGTGCCTTCTGAGGATGCCAGAAAAAGCCAGTCGGATATCCGTCTGGTGTATATGATGAATGATACGGCAGAAAGCTTTCTTGTTTTTCATAATGCAGTAATGACAGGCGCTTATCAGCCGGATCATGAGGGAGAATTGACAGCGTCTCTGGATAAAACAGAAGAAGACGGGGAAAACAGCCGTTATATTCTGGCAGTTCATCAGGTTGATACCGTATGTACCTTATTTTTTCAGGAAATCTGGATGGAATGCGATCTCTATGACTACGGAAAGATCGGCCATTTCTGGGTAGAAGGCTATGAATATCTGCGGCAGCTGGAATATAAGATCGCTATTTTAAGAGATAAACGGGAATACCTGGGGGAAGTATGCTGCAGCAAAGAAGAACTGCGGCTGTCAGAACTTTCTGAATTTCCGCCTTTAAGCTATCTGTTCTATCCGGCAGCTCCCATGGCTTATGTGAGAGAAAAAGAAGAGCCATGGAAATGTTCCCGGCTGGCGGCAGATGTAGTAGAAGAGGCTGCAAAACAGGTGGGAGATGCCTGGTTTGGAAAAATAGTTTCGATATACAAAACATACCCCCTTAGGGTACTTGCCAGATACATTGCCTGGATGTTCCACAGAGAAGCACATAAGAAGGTGACGGACTACCTGATCCGGCAGATAGACCAGGCGGCAGCTGCTTATTCAAGACGAAACTTTGGGGAGGAAAACGAAAGGCTGCATCAAAGTTTGCTTGAAAAAGCTAAAAAGCGGAAAGCAGAGCTTGAAAAACAGGGTGTACAGGTGGAGATCTTCCGGGAAGAACCTTTTGCAGAAGGTGATGACGGGCAGTTTAAGGTATACGTGATGAAATTTGAAGTTAAGAATGGAAATCGCATATCTGTAGTTGAGGAAATCCGATAATCGCAAATGATCATAACCACATATTGTCATACTTCAGCCCCAATGGGCTGGCGGCAGGTTTTGCACACAATACCTATTATACGAAAACAGCAGAGGAATTTACACCTCTGCTGTTTTCGTATCCAGAAGTTCCACCAATTTCTCCCGCAGAACTTTCGCCTCTTCTCCCTGTTCTCTGATATAAGCTGCCTCCGGCACCTCAATATCATGGATCAGGGAATTTCTCATTTTTCGCAGGAAGGCGATCTGGTTGATACATTCCTTATCCAGTACGCCTAACCGCTTTAATGCGTTGATATTAAACACGCTGACAGACCGGGAACTGCGTTTGGTTACCCGGTTTAAGAGATTTTCAAGAGGCACCCACTGGGTAAAGAAGTAATTGATAGCTTCCTGATGTTCCACGCTTAAATTAGAGTCATCAGAGCGCAGTTTTTGGTATGCCTGGTATCTCTTTTCATTTCCGCTGATGATCTGGTCAATGATCTGCTGGGAAATGGTACGTTTGTCTTTTTCAAATTTTACGGACTTTACAATGGGTCCGATGTCTTTTGCCCGTAATATTTTTAAGCTGCTTAAAAAGCGGAACAGCAGCTCAATATTTCCCATGCGAAGCTTGATATCTTCCGGAAGGAAGTTATTGCTTAAATAATTGTATAAATAAGAGGCAAGCTCAAACTGGTTCGCAAACGTGGCCTGACTGTTCTGGATCCTTTCATTGCCTGCAGCCTGAAGGCGTTCCAGGGCGATCTCACCGGTAAGCACCAGTCCGTTTAATTCGTCTAAAATAGCCAGTTCCTCTTCGGAGAGAGTTCCCTGCATAGGCTTGTACACCAGGTCATGTTCCACCTCTGACCAGGCATGCATCAGAACCGAAGCCACCTGGATCTCCGCTTTGGCGGCGCAGTATCGTTTTTCAGAAGGCTGTACCATATCTTCTTTCAGGTGGATCCGGTAATGGTTGGCCCAGTAGCCGGAAAAACGTTTGTTATAGGTAGGCGGTTTTGATTGTTCCGGGAACTGCTTGCGCTCAATGATCTGGAACAGGTCACTGATCAGGGAGTCTACTTTTACGCGGTCACCGGGGAAGTAAAGGGAAACACGGATGCCGCACAGGTCTGCAATATCCTCATAAATTTCCTTCATGTTCTTATAGGGAACGCTGCGCTTGGCATTTCTGCGCAGTACCTTGCTTTTTAAGCGGCCCGGATTTTTAATGCGGTAGGTGACCATGGCACGGATACCGGCGGACTGCAAGGCATCTTCTAACTGGGAAGAGGAGATGCGTCCCAGATTTTCATAAAAAGTTAGCTTCTTTTTATAATTTTCAACAAACTGATTGATCAGGTCCATGGTACCTCCTTTACGGACGGGCAGCTGCAAAAATAGTACAGCAGCAATTTTCAGAATCTTCTGTCACTATCAACCATCATAACACATGACGGTAAGGTCTGCAAGGAAGAGAGACATGAACGAAGATCCTCATATTTTATTGAGAAAAAATGTATAAGCAGCCTGCTTGACAATATACCCTGGTGGGGTATATAATGCGGATATTCACAGAGGAATAGTGAGAAAATAAAAAGAAAGACAGGAAAGCATATGGAAGAAGAAAAATGCTGCTGTTGCCACCATAAAACAAAAGAGCGGTCCGAAAAGGAATACAAAGACCTGATCCACCGTTTGAACCGGATCGAAGGCCAGATCCGGGGAATCAAAGGAATGGTGGAAAAGGACGCCTATTGTCCGGACATACTGGTACAGGTAGCAGCTGCCAATGCAGCGTTAAACAGCTTTAATAAAGTCCTTCTTGCAAATCATATCAGAACCTGTGTGGCCAATGATATCAGGGAAGGAAAAGATGAAGTGATCGATGAACTGGTGACCACCTTACAGAAACTTATGAGATAAGGATAAGAAAGGAGCCAACAATACAATGAAGCAGTATACAGTAACGGGAATGAGCTGTGCAGCCTGCAGCGCCCGTGTAGAAAAGGCAGTTTCCAAGGTGCCGGGAGTTACCTCCTGCTCCGTCAGCCTTTTAACCAACTCCATGGGTGTGGAAGGAAGCGCCACAGACCAGGAGATCATAAAAGCAGTAGTAGATGCCGGTTATGGTGCATCTGCCAAAGATGCCGGGGGAGAGAAAAATGGTGGTGCAAGCAGTGCAGCAGCCTCTGAGGATGCTCTTGCAGACCATGAGACACCCATTTTAAAGAAACGTTTATTATATTCCGTAGGTTTTCTTATTGTCCTTATGTATTTCTCCATGGGACATATGATGTGGAACTGGCCGTTGCCGGCATTTATGGACGGCAACCATGTGATGATGGGTCTGGTGCAGCTGTATCTGACCGTGATTATTATGGTCATCAACCAGAAATTCTTTATCAACGGTTTTAAGAGCCTGTTCCATGGCGCTCCAAACATGGACACTCTGGTAGCTTTAGGTTCTTTCGCCTCCTTCGGTTACAGCTCCTATGCATTGTTTGCCATGACATATGCAGAGCATCTGGGAGATGCAGAGGCTGTTATGGGCTACATGCACGAATTCTATTTTGAGTCCGCTGCCATGATCTTAACTTTGATCACAGTAGGAAAAATGTTAGAGGCCCGTTCCAAGGGAAAGACCACAGATGCATTAAAGAGCCTGATGAAGCTGTCACCAAAGACAGCGGTAGTGGAAAAGGACGGAAAAGAAACAGAAGTACCTATTGAACAGGTACGCATCGGAGATGTATTTGTTGTCCGCCCTGGTGAAAATATACCGGTAGATGGTATTGTATTAGAAGGAAACAGCGCCGTAAACGAAGCGGCTCTTACTGGTGAAAGTATTCCTGTAGATAAGCAGGCGGGAGACAGAGTTTCAGCCGCTACTATTAACCAGTCCGGTTTTATCCGCTGCGAAGCCACCCGTGTAGGAGAAGACACCACACTTTCCCAGATCATCCGTATGGTCAGCGATGCGGCAGCTACCAAGGCTCCGATCGCAAAAGTGGCAGATAAGGTTTCCGGCATTTTTGTTCCTGCAGTTATCTCCATTGCAGTACTGACAGTCATTGTATGGCTGATCGTAGGCCAGAGCGTTGGTTTTGCCCTTGCAAGAGGTATTTCTGTTCTGGTCATCAGCTGCCCTTGTGCTTTGGGGCTTGCAACACCTGTAGCGATCATGGTAGGTAACGGTATGGGCGCAAAGAATGGTATCCTCTTTAAGACCGCTGTTTCTCTGGAAGAAACTGGAAAAGTAGAAATCGTTGCATTAGATAAAACAGGAACCATTACAAGCGGTGAGCCAAAGGTAACCGATGTGCTGGCAGCAGATGGAACTTCTGAAGAGGAACTGCTGCAGTTAGCATATTCCCTGGAAAGCAAAAGTGAGCATCCATTAGCAAAGGCTATCGTTGCTTATGGAGCAGAAAAACAGACCATGCAGATCCCGGTTACTGAGTTTAAAGCACTTCCAGGAAATGGTCTGGAAGGAAAAGTGGGCGATGCAGATGTAAAAGGCGGCAGCCTGAAATTTGCCCAGAGCCAGACGGAGATCTCAGAAAAGATCAGAAGCCAGGCAGAAAAACTGGCAGAAGAGGGAAAAACACCTCTTATGTTCTTAAAAAATGGGACTCTTGCAGGTATGATCGCAGTTGCCGATGTGATCCGTGAAGACAGCCCGCAGGCAGTAAAAGAACTGCAGAATATGGGTATTGAAGTAGTTATGCTGACCGGTGATAATGAGCGCACTGCTAAGGCTATTGGCCGTCAGGCTGGTGTAGACCGCGTCATTGCAGGTGTCCTTCCAGACGGAAAAGAGGAAGTGATCCGCAAGTTAAAAGAACAGGGCAAAGTTGCCATGGTAGGTGATGGTATCAATGATGCCCCTGCTCTTACAAGGGCGGATATGGGTATTGCAATCGGCGCTGGTGCGGACGTTGCTATTGATGCAGCAGATGTGGTTCTGGTAAAGAGCCGCTTAAGTGATGTGCCTGCAGCCATCCGTTTAAGCCGTGGAACTCTTAGAAACATCCATGAAAACCTGTTCTGGGCCTTCTTCTATAACGTGATCGGTATCCCGCTGGCAGCAGGTATCTGGATCCCCATCTTCGGATGGAAGTTAAACCCCATGTTTGGCGCCGCAGCTATGAGCTTATCCAGCTTCTGCGTTGTGACCAATGCATTAAGGCTGAATTTACTGAATATCAAAGACAGCCGTAAAGATAAGAAGATCCGCCGTAAAGCAGTCACTCCAACTGGAGAAGCTGTTGCTGCGGCAGAAATAAATACAGAAACAAAAAAGGAGAATATGACCATGACAAAGACTATGAAAATTGAGGGAATGATGTGCGGACACTGCGAGGCTACTGTTAAGAAGGCTCTGGAAGCATTAGAGGGCGTAGCAGGCGCAGAAGTAAGCCACGAAAACGGTACTGCTGTTGTAACCTTAGAGAAGGATGTAGATGACGCAGTTCTTACAAAGGCAGTAGAAGATAAAGATTATAAGGTAGTTTCTGTGCAGTAAATAAAATACACAGACAAAACAAAATATAAGATAAAAAGCAAAATGCGGAACCAGAAGATATATGATTGACTGGTTCCGTATTTTTTGCTGTTATACGTCTGGAAGTTTATGTGTCTGGAAAACTGTGTATGGAAGAAACTACAGATTGCAGGTTTCATAGAAATCCTTTATAATAAATAAGCTGTGCGATTAGGAGATTGCAGTAAAAACTGTATAAAGTATACAGAAGAAAAAGGAGAATTTCTTATGGAAAACAAGAAACTGGGGGCGTTGGCCTTTCTGCCGCAGCTGCCATCGGCGGCAAGGCTTCGGTCATTAACCTGTGTTTACACTATATTCCAGGGTGGTTCCTACTTTGGCGATAACCTGTCTATGATCTCCGATACAACCATTGCAGCAGCAGAAGGCTGCGGATCTGAAATGCGTGATAAGTTCCGCATGAACTTCTTTATCGCGTTTCCAGCAGCAGTTCTTTCTATGATCTTTTATGGTTTTATTGGCGGAGCCGGAAGCGGAAGTATGGAAGTTGGCGCTTTTGACCTGTTCCAGATCGCTCCAAAGCGTCTTGCCAGCCTGGTAGATATTTTTGCCTGTGCATCCTTAGCTGTAATGCTTCATGACGGCGGCATGCTGATGACATCTGAAATGGCGAATATATCTCCATTTGCGATCCTTCCATACTCCGTTTATCCGTTATTCCTGGTCATCGCAACCTGTGTGACCATCCAGGCGGGACTTTTAAGGACTCCGGAAGAAAAATACAGAGAAATAAATAAAAATAAGTAAGCCGCAGCAAGGAGACAGATTCCTCTTTGCTGCGTTTTTTGTTGTCATGTACCTTTAAAGAAGCTGCCGACGGCAGGTTCAATAACTTCATTTACCGGGGCTTAAGTTTCTTTTCCAGCACAGCCACTCCCTGATACAGTACCCATGACAATATACACAGTACAATAAGAGCACTCATCAGCTTCGTCATTTCAAAGGTCTGTGATGCATAGGTGATCAGATAGCCAAGACCTGCTTTTGCACTTAAAAATTCACCAATGATCACGCCTACCAGACAGAGACCGATATTCACCTTCATAGTACTCATAAGCAGAGAGAGACTTCCTGGAAGGAGCACTTTGGTAAGAACCTCTTTTTTGCTGCCGCCTAAAGAGTAGATGAGCCGTATTTTATCATGGTCCATCTGGTTAAATCCTGTATACAGGGTCATAACAGAGCCGAAAACAGCAATGGACACAGCTGCAGTGACCACCATCTGCATCCGGTTGCCAAGCCATACAAGGAGTAATGGCGCTAACGCCGATTTAGGAAGGCTGTTTAAAAGGACTAAAAAAGGCTCAAAGACCTGGGCTGCAAAAGGACTTGACCAGAGAAAAAGGGCAGTAAAAAGGCTGATCACGGTGCAGAAAAAGAAACTTAAAAGGGTTTCTGTTAAAGTAACACCTGTATGGAGAAAGAGACTTTTATCCAAAAACATGTGAAAGAGGCAGAAAAGGATCTGGGACGGGGAACTGAAAATAAAGCGGTTGATCATTCCTAGGGAAGCGGTCAGTTCCCAAAGGGAGAGAAACAGGACAAAAAGCATGGTCCTGCATATTTTTACCTGCCGCATCTGGCATAGGATCTTTGCTTCATATTCCTGCTGTCTGGTCATCTTTTATCAGCTCCTTCCACAAAAGATTAAAATAACGGGAAAATTCCGGGCAGTTGCGCCGTTTTAAAGGAGTATTACTGTCATCAGGAAATGAAAGGGAGAGAATGGAACGGATACGTCCAGGTCTTGGAGTCAGGACAATGATCCGGTCGGCAATGCTGATGGCTTCTGATAGGTCATGAGTGACCAGGACTGCCGTTTTTTTATTTTTTCTCAAGATTGAGCTGATATCGTCACAGACAGTAAGCCGTGTCTGTTGGTCGAGAGCGGAAAATGGCTCATCTAACAACAGCAGGTCCGGTTTCAGGGCCAGTGTGCGTATCAAAGCAGCTCTCTGGCGCATGCCTCCGGAGAGAGCAGAGGGCTTTGCATGTTCAAAACCAGCAAGTCCATAGTCAGAGAGCATGGCAGAAAGCTCCTTTTTACGGTCATCTGTCAACTGCTTTTGTATCTCCAACCCAAGGGCTGCATTGGAAAAAATATCTCTCCACTCAAACAGCTGGTCTTTCTGGAACATATAGCCAATGTGAAAGGAATTTCCAGGATTTTTCTCCAGAAGTTCCCCGTCCAGGAAAATGGCACCGGCTTCTGGCTCATCAAGTCCGCAAATAAGGGATAAAAGGGTAGATTTTCCGCAGCCGGAAGGGCCTACAATGGCTATAAATTCTCCCGGATCTACGGTAAAAGAAATATCAGAAAGGGCCAGCGTTTCCTTCTGTGTACTGTGGTAGGAAAAGCTGACCCTGCAAACCTGCAGTTTGGGTTTCATAAGAAGCTCCCAAAAGATCATTCTTGGTTTAATATACGCAAAAATAAGAAAAATGTTTGTCGTGTTTTACTGTGCAGCTGCTGTTGTTTCAGCTGCGGCGGTCTCTTTGCCGGGAGTTTCATTCTGCGTCTGTCCATAATTCCAGGTAACAGGAGTAGGACGGGATGCATCAAAGATCTGGGAAGAGTCAAACAGATCACTTAAACGTTTCTTTGCCGGATCTTCCTGGATCATGTCCTCATAGAGACGATAGCCGTCCAGATTTCTTCTTGCCATACGCAGATAATCATGTCCCATCTGGATCCAGGATGGCTTGCTGGCGTCTACATTGCAGAAATAGCGGAAGCCTTTGGAATGAAGGTACTGATACCGGTAATTTTCATCAGTATAAGGGTGCCAGTCGGCAATGTCGTTTCCATTTGGATAAATGTAAATATCAGTAGGTCCGATGAGAGATTCTACTTCGTTTGCCCATTTATCCGTATCTGTGTAGAAACGTTCATCACTGATCTTATAAGGATTTTCCGGGTCATCGGATACACCCATCCATAAATGCCCCCAGCTATGGCTTGCTAGTTCCCAGCCGTCATCCCGCAGGCACTGAGCCACTTTGGCAGCCTGTTCTTTTTCGCTTTCATAATCCGGACTTTCACTGTAAGAAGAAGCAGTGCGGTATCCTAAGATTCCTTCATAACCTGTAAGTGCGATAATGGCTTTGGCACCTTTATAGGAAAAATCAGGGTGTTCATCAATAAAGTCATTTAAAAGAGGTATCAGGTCATAGGAGCCGGTAGAAATGGTTCCGTCATCCATTTTCATTTCGCAGGTAGGCCGTCCGTCTTCTCCAATGACGATCTTGCTTGCAAAGCCGTCTCCGTCCATATATGGGTAGTAGCACACATCGTCCTGGGACATAACGATAGGCTTCTTTCCTTCCGGCAACATGATAGTTCCCCAGGTGAATACCGGATTTCCGCTTTCATCTGTTGTTTCATAGGCAATATCATGGATACGTACCAGAACATAGCCGTCATTGTAAAGAGCGTCCAGGATTTTTAAAAATTCATCTTTCGTGGTCATAACGGAGTTGTATCCTTCGGAACGGGAGTCTCCGTCAAATGCTTTTGCAGTGTCCATGATCAGGGAGTGGAAAAATACATGGGTCACATTTTTCACATCTGCAGGTACCAGAGCGTCTTTTTCAGACTGATAAGTGGAAATGGCTTCCTCTATGCGGGAATCAGATGAGAGGGAGTCATCCTGCTGCAAAAGCTCGATTGCTTTGTCATAGTCATATCCTTTGGCAAGTCGGTCTGCCTGGTCAATAAGAGCCTGGATGGGATCTGGTTCTTCCGGGGCAGATGGTTCATCCTTATCTGGTTTTCTGTCTGCCTGTGAGGCAGTAGCCGAAGCAGGTAATGTCCCAGGCTGGCGCTTTAAAACAAAGCGTGAAAAGGCAAAAATACCGCCCCCGAGAACAAGGGCGATCACAAAAAGTACTATAAAAGTAGGAAGGTGACGGGACAGGCGGAAGAAAAATCCGCGGCGGTTCCGGTGCTTCCGAAAATTTAAGCTGCTCATAAAAATCTCCTGTTAGGTTTGTTTATAAAGAGTATAGCATAAAATGTACCACCTGGATATATCGTAACGTGCTTTTTATTGATTTTTTAATACCTGCGTGGTATCCTAAAAGGGAATTAAATCCAACAGAATGTGAGGTTTCAAAAAATGGGAGAAATGGTTAAAGATCCAAATTGCGCATATTGTGTGGAAGGAGAACTGTTAGCTAAGTTTGGTTATCCATGCTGCGAAATGAAGACAGGTAAGCTGTATGTATTCAAGGAGCAGAGCAAGAAAGGAAGAGTGGTCTTAGCTCACAAAAAGCATGTCAGCGAGCTGATCGAACTGACCGATGAAGAGAGAAATGACTACTTTGCAGATATTGCAAAAGTTGCAAGAGCGATCCACAAAGTATTCAATCCAGATAAGGTAAACTATGGTGCATACGGTGATACCGGACATCATTTACATTTCCACATCGTTCCTAAGTACAAAGGCGGTGAAGAATGGGGCGGCACTTTCGAGATGAACAGCGGAAAGACCATTCTTACAGACGCTGAGTATGAGGAGATGGCAGAAGCTATCCGTCAGGCATTAAAGGAAGTTTAAAAAGCCTGTAACCGGTTTGTGACCGGTTCGAATATAAGTCAGGAATAAGTTCAAAAAGGCTGTCTATGGCGTGAAAATGCTGCAGGCAGCTTTTTTATATATCAGGAAATCCTCATAGTAAATCTTCATAGTTGCCATAAATCAGAGTTTTCTTCATATTTTATAAAGAGAAAATGACACAGTGTAGCTGTAAAGGGGAATGTATGGCAAAGAATTGGAGAAAACAGGGCTTTTTCAGGTTGACGGGGCTATGTCTGGCAGTCTGTATCCTGACTATGAGCAGTTTGCATCCAGTTTACGGTGCAGAACCGGTAATACCGGTATCAGCACCAGTAACTGCAAACACCCAGGCAGTTTCCGTCCAGGCGCCGTCGGCAATTTTAATGGAAGCATCTACAGGAAAGATATTATTTGAAAAAGAGGCAGATGAAAAGCGCAGTTCCGCCAGTGTGACCAAGGTAATGACATTACTTTTGATCTTTGATGCCTTAAAGGCCGGAAAGATCAAAATGACTGATCAGGTGACCACCAGCGCCTATGCCAAATCCATGGGCGGTTCCCAGGTATTTTTGGAAGAAGGGGAGGTACAGACCGTAGAAACTTTGATTAAATGTATTGTGATCGCCTCTGGAAATGATGCGTCGGTGGCTATGGCAGAGTACCTTTCAGGAACAGAAGAGGCTTTTGTGGACGCCATGAATAAAAGGGCAGAAGGTCTGGGAATGGTGAATACCCATTTTACAGACTGCTGCGGGCTGACGGAGAACCCGGAACATCTGACAACAGCAAGGGATATTGCCATTATGAGCCGGGAACTGATCAACTGTTATCCGGAAATACATAATTATTCTACCATCTGGATGGAAAATATCACCCATGTGACCCGACAGGGAACTAAGGAATTTGGCCTTGCAAATACCAATAAACTGTTGAAAATGGCAGCAGATTTTCAGGTGACTGGACTGAAAACAGGATCTACTTCCAAAGCAAAATACTGCCTTTCTGCAACAGCGCAGAAGGACGGAGTCCATCTCATCGCTGTGATCATGGCTGCGCCGGACTATAAAGTCCGTTTTTCCGATGCCAGAAATCTGTTAAGCTTTGGATATGCCACATGTAGGCTGTATGAGGATAAAGAAAAACTTCCTCTTCCGGAAATGGCAGTTGCAGGCGGTGTGGAGGACTTTGTGCCACTGCAGACAGAAGGCACATTTTCCTGGCTGAGTACAGAAGGAGAAGACCTGGGACAGATCGAGAAAAAGCTGGAGCTGGCTGAAAGCTTAGAAGCGCCGGTGGCACCGGGAGAGCGGGCCGGTGTTATCGCTTATTATTTAAAGGGGGAAAAACTGGGAGAACTTCCTGTTACGGCTGCGCAGGCAGTAGAAAGGGCGGGCTATCTGGATCATCTGCACAAGGTCTTTAAAAACTGGAGCAGCATAGGCCGTCTGGCAGCATAAAGATACTGTTAAAATGCAGGAAAATGGTTTGACGGAATGTTTTTTTTACCGATATAATACCCCTAGTGCACTGGCACTTTCATTTTCAGACTAATGACGCTGAATATTTTTTCATTGACAAGGCGACTGAAAGAGGCGATGCGGTGGCATCGTCGATTGAAGTCAACGCAGTTCAATGGGAAAATAGACAAGTCAATTAGTCGAAATATGAATGTGTCAGTACACTAGTACAGCCAAAAGAAAGGGGAAAGCCATGAACCAGATTTTACTGCTTACAGGAATCGTGATCGTGATCTGTATTCTGTCAGGACGCCTGATCGACAAACTGGGAGTACCGTCTCTTCTTGCATTTATCCTGTTGGGAATGTGTTTTGGTGTGGACGGCATTTTTAAGATATCCTTTGATGATTACCAGTTCAGCGAACTGATCTGTTCCGTGAGTCTGATCTTCATTATGTTTTACGGCGGTTTCGGGACCAATATCAAAGAAGCAAAGCCTGTGGTTTCACGTGCAGTCCTCCTTTCCAGCGCAGGTGTTCTTTTAACAGCCGGAATCACGGGGATCTTTATCCATCTGGTACTAAAACTCCCCTTTTTGGAAAGCTTTCTGGTGGCATCAGTGATCGGATCTACAGATGCGGCCTCTGTATTTAACATCCTACGTTCTAAAAATCTGAACCTGAAGGAAAATACAGCGTCTTTACTGGAAATGGAATCCGGTTCCAATGACCCGGTCTCTTATATGTTAACGGTGATCCTGACAGCAGTCCTTACAGGACAGTCTGTAAATGTAGGTTCCATGCTTTTTTTTCAGGTATTTTTCGGTATTGGCTGCGGAGTGCTGTTTGGAAAATTGACAGCTGCTGTTTTAAATCATGTAGAATTTGATATTGCCCAGGGAAAGACCATATTGGTATTTGCAGCGGCTATTTTGGCATATACAGTGCCTTCCACGATCGGTGGAAACGGATATTTAAGCGTGTATCTGTGCGGTATTATCCTGGGAAATTCCTATCTCCCTCATAAAAGGGATCTGGTGCTGTTTTTTGATGTGCTTACAGGTGTGGCCCAGATGATGATCTTTTTCCTGTTAGGACTTCTTGTAACTCCAAGTGAACTGCCTCAGGTGATCTTTCCATCCCTTGCGGTCATGATCTTTCTTACTTTTGTAGGCCGTCCGGTGTCTGTAGCTGCTCTTTTAGCAGGCTTTAAGTCATCGAAAGGACAGATCGGTCTGGTATCATGGGCCGGGCTGAGGGGCGTTGCCTCTATTGTATTTGCCATTTATGTGGTTCTGCGGCAGGTCCATGTTGGATATAATCTGTTTAACCTGGTATTCTGTATCGTACTGCTGTCTATTTCCGTTCAGGGAACGCTGCTTCCCTGGATATCAGCAAAATTTCAGATGATCGATGAAAAGGCAGATGTACGCCGTACCTTTAACGATTATCAGGAAGAAGAGAGTATCAGTTTCGTAAAATTTCATCTCTATGGACAGCATCCTTATGTAGGAAAATGTTTAAAGGAGATTACACTGCCCCCAAAGTTGCTGGTAGTGCTGCTGATCCGGGGAAATGAAGTGCTGGTTCCCAATGGAGATACCTGTCTGCAGGCCGGTGACCTGATGATCGCAGCGGCAGAAGAGTTTGAAGACCGGAAAAATATGACTCTAAAGGAGATCACAGTAGATAAAAATCATAAATGGAGTGGTAAGGCCTTAAGTCATATTTCCATGCAGCCGGGAACACTGATCGTCATGGTCCGCAGAGGAAAAGAAACGGTGATACCTACAGGAAATACGGTGGTGTACGAAGGAGATGTGCTTGTACAGGCAAAATTCTGACAAAATTAGAGCAGGTCGATTGACTTGCTCTTTTTTTCATGTTATCCTATAAGAACCAGCGGAGAGATCTCTCTGCTCTATCTATATTTTATTTCTATATTTTATGAATGGCCGGTTCGGCCTTATGTTTCACAAAATTATGTTTTAAAAGTAAAGAATGCAAAAAGAGAGGTGAAGTCTGTTTATTGTAATGTTTTAGATCCAATTCTGGTGATCTATTTGTCTATTTATTCATTTAAAAATCTATTTATCTAAAAATTTATGGATCCAAAGGGGGAAAAACAATTGAATACGAAAACATGGAAACGGTTACTGGCAGGTTTACTGGCGGGGATCCTTATTTTTACAGGAGTTCCATTTTCATCTGCAGCAGATGAGCAGCCGGTGCAGATGATCATAAGAGGAGATGCCTTTCAGAACCGGCAGATCAACATTTTCGGGCACAGTCACAGGTCCATTACCTGTTATTACGTGAATCCGGTGGAAGGTCATGTGCCTGCATTCTGTCTACAGCCGGGAAAGAAACTGCCTAATCATACTCAGGCTGCCTGGCAGAGGTATACGGCGTCGCCGAAAACATCGATACCTGTAATAGGAAGCTTTGACCGGTATCTGCCTATGATGATGGCGTATGAGTGGATGGTATCGGGAAATTATTATGATAAGACAAGATATGCTGTGGTACAGACCTATTTCTGGGGCTGTCTTGCCGGTTATGAGCTGGATTGGGATGTGCAGGAAGAGACCATGAAAAAGCTGGAATGGGCTATAGGGGATGGAAGAGTCCTTTCTTTATTCCATGAAATGGAAAAAGCGGTGGAAAATGGTCTGGAAGAATATGAGTCCGGCAGCGAAAGTACTCTTCCGGCCTGGAACGGGCGCAAGCAGAATATGGCATTAAAAGATGGTCATTATGAACTGACACTGGATCTTAGTTCCTGTCCAAAATTAAAGGATGCTAACTGGCAGTTCCCTGATAAAAACTGGAGTTTTACCAAAGGACCGGGAGAAAATGAGATCACATTTCTGTATACCGGGGAAGAACCTTCAGGGCGGATCAGCGCAGGAAGTATAGAAGGCCTTGAGGACCGGTATTATGCCTATATTTTCCAGCCTGCAGAAACCTTCCAGATGCAGATGGGATGGCTGGATATGCAAAGACCTGAGGCGGAAGTCTGGTTTGAAACAGGAAAAAGCGGCGTTTCAGGGGGAGAAATGGCTCCTTTGGAGCGGTTCCGGCACAGAGAGGTATTTGAGGCTGATTATAAAGTTGGACTGGAAAAATATTGTTCAGAAACAGGACAGCCTCTTGCAGGCGCAGATTTTAATGTGTGGGAAAGTTTTGACCATTCCCAGATCAATGAAAACGGCTATGAAGAAGGAGAGCCGGACGGCACTACAGGAGAAGTTTATGCCAATTGTATGTCACCGGAGCCGGAAGAGGAATGGCTGTGTGATGTGATCACTACAGATGAAGAGGGAAAAGCGTTCCACCGGGATATCCGCAATTACAACTACAGCAAGACCTACTGCATGGGCCATCCTGCGCCGGAATGGATCGAGTGTGATCATGAGGACGAAGGCGGCGATGGAGAAGAAGGCGATGGAGACGGGGAAGCAGAAGAATGCAATTGTGAAGAAGAAAATGAACGTTTAAGAGAACAGTGGCTGGCAGAACAGGAGCTTTGTGAAGCAACCAGCGATTTTCATGTACCAAATGATGATGAAGAAGACCATGAGCAAAGTACCCAGGCAATGGAAGAAATGTTAGAGGACAGGGATGAGACCTATGAAAATTTCATTGCTTTGGAGTATGGGTACACCATGACAGAGAAGAAGGCCAGAAATGGCTATATGGTCCATGGAACACACAGAGAAGATTTTGCAATCGAAAGTATTGTAGCAGCTTCGTCACAGGCTCAAAGGGAAGCGGCACAGGAAGATGAGAGTTTGGCAGATCTGGATACAGAAAAGCAGCTTGCAGCACCTGGAAATCTAAATTATGGGGACATGCCGGAAAATGCAGAAGTGAAAGCAGGTTACAGTTATCCATATGGGGCAGAAAATGAAACGGAGTTAGAGGAACGGCGTCAGATCACAGAAATTAAGCTTGCAGAAGATATTTATGAAGAGGATGAGGAGGATGAAGATGAGAAAGAGGATGATGAATGGTGGGATGAAGGACAGGAAATCCAGAAACAACAGGCAACAGGAAGTAATGCAGCTGTGGTTTCTAAAGCAACATCTTCCAGTGCAGACAAGAATCTGGAAATTACGGAGCAATACATTTATGCAAGGGAAGAGACCAAACTGCCGTCTCTTTCTTCGCCGGAGCCAGTAAATGAGGATGGGGCATCAGAGGGTGAAATAAGCCTGTTTTCCCGGGATGAAGAGGACGATGATGATGAAATGATCACTGCGTTTCTTTCGGATTTTGAGGATGACGACCTGGGAGATATGGATGTTTCCAGTTATGGAGATCCAGACACGTTTCTTTATCAGTTTCGTGTATGGGATCACCGGACAGAAGGAAAAATCTATATCAATAAGCGGGATATGCAGCTTTATAAGGCAGATCCGGAAGAAAGTTACGGAAAAACTCAGGGAGATGGAACCTTAGAAGGGGCTGTATACGGGCTTTTTGCAGCAGCAGATATTATCCATCCAGATGGAAAGTCTGGAGTGGTCTACAGAAAAGATGATCTTACAGCCATAGCAGCAACAGATAAAGAAGGAAATGCAGCATTTTTGGCGTATACAGAAGTGCCTCATACTGTGTTAAATGCAGAGGGAATCGTGGAAACACCAGAAGGTTCTCATGGGCCGGAAAATCTGTACAATGGAAGTTCGATCACTTCTTCTGAATGGGGATTTGGAAGCTATACCTATCCTGACAGAGAGGCAGAAAATGGAAATTCCTGGATCGGAAGACCGCTGCTTATGGGAAGTTATTATATCCGGGAATTAAGCAGGTCAGAAGGTTATGAATTATCTGTATCAGGAAAGAACCTGACAGAATCCAACCGAATGGCAGATAAAGAAAGTGTAGTGCGAAAAGCGGGGCAAGTGCGCATTTCCCAGGGACTTTCCGACCATAACAGTATGGAAGCAGACGGCTCATGGAATGATTTTTCAGTAGAGTCATTTGGAACAGAAAATGGATATGAGATCACGGTTTCCGGATATCCGGAACATACTGCTTTTTATAAGCTGAAACCTGCAGAGCGGACAGAGACCGTAAAACAGATCACAAAAATGGAAAAAGTCCCCAAAATGGATGCATGGGGAAATCCTGTATATAAAAAAGCGATAGGCGGCGAGCTAAAGAAAGATAAAGAAGGTAATCCTATTTTAAAGGCAGATCCAAAAGAAGAGGAAAAAGTGCCTGCTTCTGAGACAGTATCTTATCATTTTAGAACAGCACCTTATATAAAGGGAGAAGCAGAACCAGAAGATCTGTCATTATGGGATGAAGCATTGGATCCAGATTACCTGACAGAACAGGTTTCGGGAATGCTTAAGCAGTTAGGATATAAAAAGATAATGGAAGAAGGAGCTCCCTGGGCCTATATCCAGATTGACCCTGTTAATGGAAAGGCTGCAGAGCAGATCCTGGATTGGTATACAGAACATGGCTTTTATGACATGGCAGAGATAGAAGAGGTCATGGAAGAGGATGGAAACTGGTACGTAAAGCTGCTTTATGACCATTCAGATAAGATCCCTTATGGAACAGGCATTTATGACCGGGCAGAAGGGAAACTTTACATAAAAAAAGAAAGGCAGAACGAGCATTACTGGGTGGATGTTTCTAAGGATAAGTTCAGCCTGGGCAGTCATACTGCATATGTGAAAGAAAAGTGGGAATATGTAGAAGATGAGCTCACTGTGATCTGGGAGCCAGTGTATGAACGGTATGAGAAAGACGAGATACTGTTAGATGAAAATGGAGATCCCATCCCAGAAATGGAGCAGGTCCCTGTTTTTGAGGAGCGGGAAACAAGTTATGTAACATCAGAAAAAGAACCTGTGGCAGCTGCATGGGATCCGGTAAAAAAAGAACACAAGATCTATGTGGAGAATGTTACAGACTGGTCCGGTAAGACAGAAGCCATAGAAGAGAATTTCCGTGCAGAAACCAAAGAAAAGACGATCATGGTTTCTGGAATGGAAGTTCCCTATAATCAGTATCTTACCTCTATGGGAGCTGCTGTGGATGTAAAAACACAGTGGAAAGATACAGATCCAGGCAGTTTTATCCAGTATATCCACCTGGCTTATCCAGGGCAGAATCAGGCAGTGCAGGATGGGGGGACCGGGGCTGATCCAATCCTTCTCTTAGAACGTGTGATCCGGCAGCCAGTGCGCATTACAAAGCACATTTCCCAGTCTTCCTATGAAAATGTAAATACCTATGGTTCCATCCACAATGACCCCCTTACCAGCTTTTTAGGATTGTTTGGAAAAAATGGACAGACCGAAGGAAGAAAGATATTAGACCAGTTTTCCTTCAGGATCTATTTAAAACGGGATCTGTTAAATGTTTATGCAGATAAGGAAGAAGAAAAACGGCTGTTAGAAGAAATGCCGGACGGCAGTTTGAACTATCGTAAATTTTTTGATGCAATGGACGGAGCAGAACAAAAAAAGAACGGTACTTATCCCGATGAAGTCCTTACCCAGTTTGCACTGGATCATTATGATATAAAGGCCTATAAAGAAGAGGTATTAAAGAACTGGCCTTATATGGATAGTGACCGGGCTTATGAACAGGCATTAAAACAGGCAAAAGAAGAAGCAGCAGTTTATCTGGACCAGTTTGCAGGCTTAAAAGAAGGCTTGTCCATAGAGTGGGAGCGTGACGAAAATGGCGGTACTGATGGAAACAGAAAGACCATACAGTGCAACCGCAGAGATGGAAAAGAAAGCTATTACGAGTATTCCATCCCACTTCCTTATGGAGAATATGTAATAGCAGAACAGATGCCTTCTGATCTGCCAAAAGAACTGGCAAACAGGCATTATAAAACAGAAGAACCTAGAGAAATATTGATTCCTTTTGTGCCGGAGATCATAAAGGATGAAAATACAGGAGAAGAAACGGTTTTTGATGAGGTGGGAAGTTCTTATTTCCGGTATAACAGCAGTGACAGTCCGGATGACCTGATCCGCAAATACAAGATCCGTTTTAATGAAGAGGACCGCAAGATCCAGACAGATAATATAGATGGTTCTTTTGAGATTTATCCCTATGGACTTGATAAAGATATTAAGCCGGGGAATGTTTCAGGCCCAGTTTCTCAAAGTGAAGATAAAGCCGTTTTAGATGGTGTCATTTATGATGGAAGTGAAACGGAAAATGGTCAGGTGCAGATCCGTGACCAGGTGCCAGCCATGAAAGGTGAAAATATGGCCATAGAAGGCAAATTTGCCCCTATGTTAGTGCCATGGAGCATCCTTACTCCAGAAACAGACCGGATCAACCCGGATACAGGAAATGTGGAAACATTAAAGCCTGGTGGAATGGGAGCAACTTTTAATTATGTGGCCTTTAACCAAGAAGATTTTGAAAATGATTATTTCCATTCCAGGCTGCGGATCGAAAAATTGGACAGTGAAACTGGGGAAAATATCATCCATGACGGGGCATTATTCAGGATCTATGCAGCAAAAAGAGATGTGAAAAAAGCAGGCATTGGAAGTGTGGCAGGAACCGGTCAGGTGCTGTTTGGACCTGCGAAGGATCATGAAGGAAATAAGGTGCTGGATACAGATGGAAAAGAGATCCTTTATCCAAGAGTGGGAATGGATAACGGGGCAGAGGCTGATTTGCCGGTGCAGTTAGATGAAGATGGGATCCCGCTGTATGATGAAAGCCAGCGGATCAGTCAGGTGGATGAAACGGGCACAGAAAGAGGTATTTTCCGTTCCTTTACTACACTGCGGGAAGTAGTGATCGACGGAAAACTGGAAAAAGTACCAGTGGGTTATATTGAAACGCCAAAACCTTTAGGAGCAGGAGCCTATGTCCTGGTAGAGGTACAGGCACCAAAGGGCTATATTAAAAGCCGTCCTGTAGCTTTTGAAATCTATGGAGACCAGGTGTCTTATTATCAGGAAAATATACACAGAGACGGCACAACGGATGGCTACGTGCGGAAAAAAGCGGCGAAATATGAGTATGCAATACCGGTCACCGGAGATGAAAATAAAACCGCTTATGAAACCGTCAGCCAGATTTCGGTAAATGATCACCCGTCAAAAATGCGGATCCGCAAAGTGGAAGACGGTGATTCTTATGTGGGAAATGAAAATGGCCTGTTAAAGACAGATGATCAGAGCTTAAAAGAAGAAAGCGGCGGACTGGAAGAAAAAATACAGGTAAATGATGTGGGAGATAAGATCATTTATCAGGTATATGGACGAAAAGAAAAGCTGGAAGAAAGAGAGGATGTAAGAGACATCCATTTTGACACGGCAAAGGGAACATGGGCCGGAAATGTGACGAAAAAAATGGATCAGTATTCAGAAGAAATCATAGAAGGAACAGAAAAAGAACTGAAAGCCATGGATGGAGTCAAGCTTTTATATGATCTGCAGGGGAAATTTACAGGAAAGGGGATCCGATTTAAAGTAACTGTTTCAGGGGCAACATTAGCGCTGTATCAGGGCCTTATTGTGGAAAAAGATGAAAATGGCGGATACAAAGGTGTAAAAGCTGAAAAAGAAGAAGGAAGAATCGTAAAGATCACTGCCAGTGAAACAGGAAGCAGGAGAAAAATCCTGGAAACTGGCAAAGATAATGGTCCTGCAGCACTTTCTATATGGGAAGATGAAAAAGTAAAAAATGAGCCAGAAGAGCTGTATTTTTATGATCTGGACCAGCTAAAAGAAGAAGGCCGTCTGGAGCCAGGGGAAGATGAGGATGCGTATAAAGTACTGGATGAACGGGGGAATTTTATCTGTTACGCAGACCGTGATACGGGAATGGCTTTTGTGCTGGATGATTATGGAAGGATCATGGCGTATATAACAGGTGAAGATGGAGAAAAGCAGCTTGTTTATTCTGTACAGGTACATAAAAATCAGGCCGGAGAGTCTATTTATACAGAGAAACGTTCAGTAGATGATGAAAATGGCCTTCCTGTATATGATAAAAACGGCCATCTGACTATGAAGGAAGAACGATGGATCAGTGATGGAAGTACTAATTCAAAAGGGGGAAAAGAAGAGGCTGGAGGTCTTCATGAGATAGACAGGCTTGCCTTTGGGGCCTATATCCTTCAGGAAGAACAGGTCCCATTTGAACAGGGATATGTGCAGGCACCTTATCAGGGCATTTTCTTTAAAGATACCATAGAGTCACAGGAATATTTTCACTCCAATGCCTTTACAAGGGCGGCTTTTGCAAAGATCGATGTGCGTACCCAGAAAGAAATAAAAGGTGCAGTGATGACTTTATATGAGGCAGAGCGGGATGAAGAGGGAAATCTGCTTACAGA
>CAVDQU010000023.1:20185-25605 GCA_963611035.1 Agathobaculum sp. | reverse complement strand
ATCGGATTTGCAGACAAGCGAATAGGCTAGTTATTTTGTAAACGATGTACTAGGCTGCACCACCCTGAAGGCACACATTTTTGCCAGATGACCTGACACAAAATAGGCAAGCAGTGCAATGATCACATATTCCACCCACATCTCTTTTAAGGCGATCAAAAATGTGAGATTTGTGAAACTTCCCATGGACAATACTATGTTATATAAAGTCATAACATAGACCATCATCCATGCTGTAATTGCTGTAAAAAATACTGTTTCTCCCTTTGTTCTAGGCATTCTTTTTTCCCTCCGTTTCGAAAGCACATAAAAAAAGACAATAAATACGCCCATCCGTCTGACAGTGGATAGGTGACATTTATTGTCTTACTTTGTCTTTCATATTCAATTTAATTTGCAACTTTTGCATTCTAGCAAAAAAAGCAGGGCACAGTCAAGTAGAAAAATCTATTTCTAAATGATCTTTAAATAGTTTCCTGGATCGTTACATTTTAATGGGAAAGCATATCCTCTATCAGAATCCCATATCCTCTTGTAGGGTCCTGGACAAATACGTGGGTAATGGCGCCGATAATCTTCCCATTTTGTATCAATGGGGAACCGCTGGTTCCCTGGATAATGCCCCCAGTTAATTTTAAAAGCTCCGGGTCTGTGATCCGGATCACCAGGCTTTTATTTTTCTTATTTCCTGTCATATCGATCCGCTGTATTTCAACAGAATAATCTTTCACCTGCCCTGAGATACTGGTACGCACCAGGGCAGGTCCCGTTTTTACCTCCTGCCGTCTGGCTGCTTCCATAGAGGCTGCTCTGTGTTCTTTTAAGAAGCTCTGGCTTACAGTTCCAAATATCCCATAATCTGTATTTTCTGTGACTGTCCCAATCTCCGACTTGGGACCATAGTAGATCACCCCGGAAAGCATTCCCGGCGTTCCTATTTTTCCCTTTTCGATTCCTAATATCTGGGTATTATAAAGGTTTCCCCCGGAAGTCTCCACTAACTCTCCTGTATCACTGTCGCTGATCCCATGGCCTAAAGCCCCGAATTTCCCGTTCAGGTCCATATAGGTCACTGTTCCAATTCCCTGGGTATCATCCCGCACCCACACGCCTAATTTGCAGAAACCGTCCGTTCCTTTTACCGGCTTTATCTTAACCTCTGTTTCCGCCCCGTTCCTGCGCACCGTCAAGGTAGCATTTTCCCCCTGAAAATGGCTTACTGCCTCTGCCAGCTCTTCCTTTGTCCCCAGTTTTTGCCCATTAAAGGCCTCAATATAGTCCCCGGACTTTAATTTTCCCACGGCCGGTTCCATTTCCATCCCATTTTCCCCGGTAATGCGCCCGGTACCGATGACCATGATCCCTTTGGACTTTAAATAAATGCCTACAGGACTGCCGCAGGGGATCAGCCTGGTGGTATCTACCACGTCTACCTGTATGTTCTTAAATTTGATGACACCGAATAATTTCAGGTCCAGCTGGTAACTGCCTTTTTTTCCTGCGTACATGGAAAATGGCTCTTTGCTGCTTATAGTGATCTTGTCTGCCGGGATATTGCTTTCATTTCCCAGAGCTACTTCTTCGCTTTCACTGTATACAGTAGCCCGCCATGGAAGGGAAAATATAAATTCTTCCTGGTCATGTTCTGTGACGCTGATCCGGTCCGGGATGCTCCGGTCCACATAGTACCAGATCCCCACTGTGCCTATTATGAAAGACAGCCAGAATATCCGGATCAGATGCTTATAAAAGTTGGATTTCCCCCTCATGAAACGACCTCCTTCTCCATTTACAACCTTGCAGCATACATGCCGCTAAATATGCCAATGGCACATTTTTCTATGCAAAAAACAGAGAGCTGCAAGCCATGATAGCCTTGCGCTCCCTGTTAGTATGTTCTGTGAATGGTCGTTCCAATCTGTTTTATTTTGGTTATTGCTTATTCATTGCATGTGATGCTCTCTAAAATCGTTCCATGCATTATTTTGTCTTATCTGCCAGTTCCTTCATTTCACGGGCATTCTGGATCACTGTATCTGTGATTTTCGCTCCTCCAAGGAGTCTTGCCAGTTCTTCCACTGTCTGCTCCCTGTTAAGGCGCCGGATGGAAGTAGCTGTACTTCCTTCATTTGCTGCTTTGTGGATCTCAAAATGGGTATCTGCCATAGCCGCGATCTGGGGCAGATGTGTGATGCAGATTACCTGGTGGCTTTTTGCAATATAGGAAAGCTTCTCGGAAACCTTCTGGGCTGTCCTTCCACTGATACCTGTATCGATCTCATCGAAGATCAATGTAGGGATATCATCAGAATCTGCCAGAACGGTCTTGATCGCCAGCATGATACGTGACAATTCACCGCCGGAAGCCACTTCCATCAATGGACGCACCGGCTGACCCGGATTGGTGGAGATCAAAAACTGGGCTTCATCATAACCAGATGATGTAAAATGAGGCAGCCGGTCAAATTCCATATCAAACTGCACATCTAAAAAATTCAGATCCAGCAGCCCTTTTTTGATCTTCTCTACCAGATGTCTGGACGCAGCTTTACGTATCTCAGATAGTTCTGCGCAGCATTTCTCCAGATGATCCTGGGCTTCTTTTAACTCTTTTTCCGTTTTTTCCCTGTAAGCGTCAAAATTTTCCAGTTCTTCTAACTTACGTTTCTTCTTTTCCAGGTTTTCAAGCATCAGCTGCGTGGTATTTCCATACTTTCTCTGAAGATCATGGATCTCATCCAGACGGCTTTCTGTTGTCCTGAATACCTCCTCATCAAATTCCATGGAACCCATATAAGAAGAGATCTCCCTGGAAGCGTCATTTAAAATGGCCTCTGCGTCATACAGCTGGTCTCTTATCCCCTCTAATGCCTTGTCATATTCAGCAGCCTGTTCTACAGAGCGCAGAGCCTGGGCTGCAAAATCACGCTGCAGCAGTCCCCTGGCATTTTCCAGTTCCTCTGCGATTTTTCTTGTATGGGCAAAACGACGGTATTTTAAGGTCAGCTCTTCCTCTTCTCCTTCTTTTACCTCAGCGTTTTCAATCTCCTGGATCTCAAAGCGCAGAAAATCCATCTCCCGCAGTCTGGCGTCCTCATCTGTCTTAAAGGATAAAAGACGTTCCTTCAACTTGCAGTAAGTCTTATATTCCTCTTCAATTTTCCTTTTCACCGGCTGGGTCTGTGCCTTGACGTAGGCATCCAGGATCTCAAGATGTTTTGATTTATACAGCAGAGACTGATGCTCATGCTGACCATGGATATCTAATAAAAGACCTGTGATCTGGCGAAGTCTTGCCATGGTCACTGTCTCATCATTAATGCGGCTGACACTGCGGGAAGGCATGATTTTTCTGGAAATAATGACCATTCCTTCTTCTGTAAGCTCTGTTCCAAGCTGCGCCAGTGCCTTTTTCTTTTCCTTACTGTCAACGGAAAAGATCAGTTCAATATATGCATGGTCCGCACCACGGCGTATCACATCCTTTGACGCTTTTCCCCCTAATGCCATGGTCACGGAACCAATGATAATGGATTTACCTGCACCGGTCTCACCGGTGAGTATATTCAGTCCTTCTCCAAATTCTACATCTGCCTTCTCAATAAGAGCCAGATTTTTCACATGGAGCTCAAGAAGCATGCTCTCCCTCTCTTTCTAATCTTCAACCATTTTTTTGATCTTTTCCATTACGATAATGGTATCGTCCACACTGCGGACCGCGCACATAATGGTATCATCTCCTGCAATACAGCCTACTACTTCATGGAATTTAATGGCGTCTAAAGCAGCTGCAACTGCCATAGCCATACCGGAAACTGTCTTGATCACAAGGATATTCTGTGCCATATCCATGGATACAAAACCGTCTTTTAAAATGCGGATGTATTTGGAAGCAGAGGTTCCTCTTGGACTTTCAAGGACCATATAGCGCTGACGGCCGTTTTCTCCCGGGATCTTGGTCAGTTTTAACTCCCGGATGTCTCTGGATACCGTTGCCTGGGTTACATTAAAGCCCGCCTGAGTCAGCTTTTCTGCCAACTCCTCCTGGGTCTCTATTTCATATTTTCCGATCAGCTCTACGATCTTGCTGTGACGTTCCAATTTCATCTGCTTTTCCTCCCATCCATTTTCATGTTCTCTCGGAATCTTTCTGTGCCCGATTTTGCGAGAAGATTTTTTGTCAGTTGTGCCCAAATTTCTGAGGCGTACGCGGTGCGTACGTTGATGAAATTCGGGTGCGACTGACGGAAAATCGGCCGCAAAAGCAGGTGCAGGAAAGACTCCGAGAGAACATTTTCATGTCCTATTAGATTTCTCTATCTCTTAGACATTTCCCAGATAATTACTCAGATTCTGCATAAAAGAAATCTGCTTTAATTTTACCATTACTGTTTCCATATGTGAACGCTCTACGATCAGATAATCCCCTGTAACTGCCTTCTGGGAAGTATCCCCGTCAAAGGTGACCAGCCCTTTTCCTAAAAGACCGATCTTTACACGATCCTCTTCTGAAAGGACGATGCTTCTGGCATTTAATGTATGGGAGCATACAGGTGTTACCGCCATCATACGTCCCGCCGGGATCATAACAGGTCCTCCAGCGGAAAGATTATAGGCCGTAGAACCAGTAGGCGTTGCCACCATCACTCCGTCTGCTGCATATTCATTCAGATATTCATCATTCACAGCCAGATCATAGCGCAGCACCCGCAGATGCTCCGCGCTGGTAGCTATGATCTCATTTAAGGCAATATCCTGAAATACCGGCTTTCCCTTATGAAATACCGTTCCCCGGATCATCATCCGGTGTTCTAACTGGAAACGGTCATTTACCAGGGCATCCATAGCAGTATCAATATCCTCCGTGCGGTCCACCTGGTTTAAAAAGCCCAGATGCCCCCTGTTGATCCCAAGCATAGGGATATCCCGGCCCGCCAGATCTCTTGCCGCCTGGATCAGTGTTCCGTCACCGCCGATGGTAATAACACACTGGGTATCTTCCGGCACACATTCACTTGGAGTATGTCTGCCGTTTTTCATCCGCTCATAATCCGTCATGAACCGGCACACTGCCCCTCTTTTTTCCAGGCACACCTGAACCTCATCCTGAACGTCCAGTACATAATCTTTGCTTAAATTGGATATTACATAAAAATATTTCATAAGTCCCCTTACAGTAAGCTTACTCTTTATCCAGTGCTGCGTGTGCTTCCGCTACGATCTTTACCGGATCAACAGGCATTTCCTCATAGATCACCGGACCATCTTCACCTTCTGGATGGTTCTGCAGGTGCAGCAGATACTCAATATTGCCCTCCGGTCCCTTGATAGGTGAAAATTCCAGGTTTAAGATCTCGAAACCAATGGATTTTGCAAAAGCGATGACCATTTCAATCACCTCTAAATGAACTGCCTTATCT
>CAVDQU010000023.1:0-20175 GCA_963611035.1 Agathobaculum sp. | reverse complement strand
GCCTTATCTCTTACAACTCCCTTTTTGCCCACTTTTTTTTTTTTTTTTTCAAACTGTGGCTTGATCAGGCATACTACCTGGCCGTCATCCGTTAAAAGTGCCTTTACAGGCCCTAAAACCTTGGTCAGGGAGATAAATGATACGTCAATACTGGAAAATCCGATCTCATCCGGGATATTTTCATGGGTCACATAGCGGATGTTGGTCTTTTCCATGCAGACTACCCGCTCATCATTGCGCAACTTCCATGCAAGCTGTCCATGGCCTACATCTACGGAGTAAACTTTTACTGCTCCGTTCTGGAGCATACAGTCTGTAAATCCGCCGGTAGAAGCCCCAACGTCCATACAGATCTTGCCTTTTAACTCCACTCCAAAATGGGTCATGGCTTTCTCTAATTTTAAGCCCCCGCGGCTTACGTATTTTAAGGTATTTCCTCTCACCTCAATGGGTGCTGTTTCATCGAAAGTAGTACCTGCTTTGTCCTCTTTCTGTCCGTTTACATAAACGATACCGGACATGATCAGAGCCTTCGCCTTTTCTCTGGACTCTGCCAGATTCCGCTTTACAAGCAGTACATCCAACCGTTCCTTCATCTGTTTTCTCCTTGTATCTATCTCACTTATCTATGAACCTGTTTTTCCGTTTTTATTCCGTCTTAAAGCCAGCCTTCTGCTTTCAGCCGGCTGATAATAGAGTCACTGTCAATTCCCAGTCCTTTTCTTAAAACAGACACATTTCCATGCTCAACATAGGCATCAGGAAGTGCTATATTTAAAACCTTGACCTGTGGATAATGTTCATGGATGTATGCAGTCACTAGAAGTCCAAAACCTCCCTGGAGCACATTTTCTTCCATGGTCACGATGAGCCTGTGCTTCTTTGACAGCTGATCCACCAGTTCTTTATCAAATGGCTTTACAAACCGGGCATTTGCCAGTGTACAGGAATATCCTTCTTCTTTTAATTTTTCCCGTACATGTTCTCCTGTGCTTACCATGCTTCCCACTGCTAACAGGGCAATGTCTTCCTCTTCATAAAGCATTTCCCCTTTGCCGTATTCAATGGGCTTCGTAAACTCTTTTAAGCCTCTGTAAGCCGTTCCTCTTGGATAACGGATGGCAAATGGAGCCTTATAGTCCATGACAAAATCCAGCATGGCCCGCAGCTCCCAGAGGTTTTTCGGCGCTGCTACACTCATGTTAGGAATAGAAGTAAGATAGGAATAATCAAAAATTCCCTGGTGGGTCTCCCCGTCACTTCCTACCAGTCCCGCACGGTCTACTACAAAGATCACCGGCAGGTTCTGGATACAGACATCATGTAAGATCTGGTCATAACCTCTCTGTAAAAAAGAGGAATAGACTGCTACCACCGGCCGCAGCCCCGCTGCCGCCATACCCGCTGCGCTGGTCACTGCATGGGCTTCCGCAATACCTACATCAAAGAAACGGTCCGGGAACTTCTTTCCAAAAGCCGCTACCCCAGTGCCGTCAGGCATAGCCGCTGTCACTGCCACTAACTCCGGATGTGTCTCACCCAGCTGGCATAATTTCTTGGAAAATACATCGGTATAAGTAGGATATTTCTTTTCTGCCAGAGGTTTTCCTGTTTTTATGTCAAAAGGACTGACACCATGGAACGCAGCGGGATTTTTCTCAGCCGGTACATAGCCTTTTCCTTTTTTTGTCAGTACATGGACTAAAACTGCGTGATCTAACTTCTGGGCTTCCCTAAATACCTTACAAAGCTCCGGGATATTATGTCCGTCTACCGGTCCTAAGTAGGTGATACCCATATTTTCAAAAAGCATTCCCGGGATAAACAGCTGCTTGATGCTGTTTTTGGTCCGCTTGATCCGGTCGATCATACGGTCGCCCAGTACCGGGATTCTCTCTAAAGTACCCACTACATTCTTTTTCAGGTCATTATATCCGTCCCCTGTACGCAGGCCGCCCAGATACCGGGACATGCCGCCTACATTTTCTGAAATGGACATTTTATTGTCATTTAAAACAATGATAAAGTTTTTCTTCATACGGGCCGCATTATTTAAAGCCTCGTATGCCATACCTCCTGTAAGAGCCCCGTCTCCGATGACCGATACCACCTTGTAATCTTCCCCCAGGATATCCCGGCCCTGGGCAATGCCAAGACCTGCGGAAATAGAGGTGGAGCTGTGGCCTGTATCAAAGGAGTCATAAGGGCTTTCCTTCCGTTTGGGAAATCCGCTTATCCCGCCATACTGACGCAGTTCATCAAATTCCTGCATCCGCCCGCTTAAGATCTTGTGGGTATAAGACTGGTGTCCTACATCCCAGATGATCTTGTCTTTTGGCAGGTCAAATGTACGGAATAATGCAATGGTCAGCTCCACAACGCCAAGATTTGACGCCAGATGGCCTCCTGTATGACTGATCTTTTCAATGAGAAATTTTCGTATTTCCCCGGCAAGATCGGAAAGCGCCTCAGGGGACATGTCTTTTAAGTCTTCCGGTCCCTTTATCTGTTCCAATATCATAAGTTCTTCCTTTTTATTTCCGGCATTTTACTTTTGACGCTTGATCAGGATGTTGATCAGATTTTCCAGAAATTCATTATTTCCAGGCAGTTTGTTCAGGTCTTCGATGGCCTGTGCGGAAAGGATCTCCACATCCTTCTTTGCCTTTTCCAGACCTTCTATGGTCACATAGGTGATCTTCTGGTTTCTTTCATCACTTCCTGCATCCTTGCCGATCACTGCCTGGTCTCCGGTCACATCCAGGATATCATCCTGGATCTGGAATGCCAGTCCCACTTTTCCTGCAAGGCTTTCTACGATCTTGCAGTCTTCCTCTGCTGCTCCGCCTAAAACAGCGCCGATGAGCATGGATGCCTCAATAAGAGCGCCTGTTTTTAAACGGTAGATAAAATCCAGTTTATTCTTGGGGATCGGGCCGCCGGATAACTCTACATCTACAGTCTGTCCACCGATCATACCATAAACACCGGTCTTTGCAGCCAGTATCTCAATGGCACGTCCCACTCTTCTTAAGTCGTCTGCCTCAGAAACCTCATTAAATGCCTTTGCAGCTACTTCAAAAGCATAGATCATCAGGGCATCACCTGCTAAAACTCCCATATCTTCGCCGTACTCAGCCCAGGTGCTTGCCTTTCCTCTGCGCATGGTATCATCATCCATACAGGGAAGATCATCATGTACCAGGGAAGAGGTATGGATCATCTCAATGGCTGCCATAAATGGCACAACAGCCGGCTGTACTTCTCCTGTAAACAGTCTGCAGATCTCCTGCATGAACAGCGGACGAAGGCGCTTTCCGCCTGCTCTCACACTGTAGTTCATAGCCTCAAAGATCGTGCTCTGATGTCCTTTTTCCTCTGGCAGATAGCTTTCGATCTGCTCATTGATCTTTTTTGTTCTTTCTCCTAATTCTGCTCTAAATGCTGTATTATCACTCATTGTCTTCACCCTCACTCAATATTTGAATCTGTTTTTCTACTTTATCGATCTGACTGCTTAAAGACTTCACAAGCTTCATTCCTGCCTCATACCCCGCAAAGGTCTCCTCTAAGGAACTTTCCCCATCTTCCAGCTTTTTTATAATCTCCTCCAGGCGGGCGAAATTTTCCTCGATGCCCGTTTCCTTTTCCGGAGCCTCTTCTGTTTTCTTTCTTCCTGCCATGTTTATTCTTCCTCTCTCCTGGTCTGCCGCTTTCTGGTACCAGCCGTTTTTACCTCTTTTACAAGTGTTTCAAGGGAACCGTCTGCTACATATACACGGACTGTATCTCCCGGTTTTACCTGCTTTACAGATTTTAAGGCTTCCCCGGACTCTTTTTGTACAAAGCCGTATCCGGCGCTTAATTTCTTTAAAGGAGAAAGCCCCTCTAACTGGCTGGCATGAAGAGCCAGGCGGTGTTTTTCCTTTTCCAGTTTTCCCGTCATCAGCTGGTTTAAACACTGCTTATCCTGCTCTAATGACCTTCTGCTTTCCTTTAGAGCTTCCTGCATCCTGCGGTTTAGCGCTTCTTCCAGATCTGCCAGCTGCTGCTTTCTGTCATTTAAGTTACGCTCTGGATTTTTAAGCTTTAAGCGCATCCGGCATTGTTCCAGCCTGAAACGGGTTCTTTCCAGTTTACGTTTTACCCCTTTATCTAAGAGCAGCTTATAACCAGCCACTGTTTCTTCAAACTGCTTATAATCAAAAACTGCCAGCTCTGCCGCCGCAGAAGGCGTAGGAGCCCGCAGGTCTGCTACATAATCAGCAATGGTCACATCTGTTTCATGTCCCACTGCAGATATCACCGGAGTATGACACTCAAAAATGGCTCTTGCCACCATTTCTTCATTGAACGCCCAAAGATCCTCAATGGAACCGCCTCCGCGCCCTACAATAAGAACGTCAAGGCTTAAAGTATCCAGTGTTTTTATTCCTTTTACAATGCTGTATTTTGCCTGTTCTCCTTGGACAAGGGCGGGATACAGGATCAGCTGTACATAGGGATTTCGCCTGGCTGTGATATTCATGATATCACGGATGGCCGCGCCGGTAGAGGCTGTAACGATACCGATCTTTTTGGCGTATTTAGGGATCGGCTGTTTATAGCAGCCGTCAAACATTCCCATTTCTTCCAACTCATCCCGCAGCTTTTCAAAGCGCAGGAAAAGATCGCCTCTGCCTTCCCGTTTGATCTCTTTTGCATAAAGCTGGTAACGTCCGTCCCTTTCGTATACATCTACGGTTCCGGACACCACTACTTCCTGTCCTTCTGTTAAATGAAAGTCCAGATTTTTTGCCTGTCCTGCAAACATGACGGCGGCAATCTGCGCGCCGCCGTCCTTTAATGTAAAATAAATATGGCCGGATGTATGATATTTGCAGTTGGACACCTCTCCCTTAATGGAGATACGGTTCAACGCAAAATCCTGGGTGAACATATTTTTAATATATGAAGTCACCTGGGATACGGTATAAACGCTTCCCATTTGTTATTCCTGCTCTTTTGTCTCTTCTTTAGCTGTTTCTTCTACTTCTTCTGCTTTTTCTTCTGTCTTTGCCTCTTCTTTTGCGCCTTCCTTAGGAATAAATTTGGCAAGGACACCATTTACGAAAGCCGGGGATTCATTTCCGCCGAATTTCTTTGCCAGCTCTACTGCTTCATTGACAGATACCTTCTCAGGAATGGTATCATCATAAAGCATCTCATAAACTGCAAGACGTAAAATGGCAAGTTCTACCTTTCCCATACGTTTTGTCTTCCAGCCGGCTGCCACTTCATCGATCTTCTTGTCAATCTCTTCTACAAGGTCTACGATCTTAGAAGTTCTTTCTCTTAAATATGCCTGGTCCTTTTCTCCGATGTCTACCTTATGCACTACCTGAAGGGTGCCATCGGAAGCTGTATCATCTTCTTCCGGTGACTGAAAATACTGCTCCATCTGAGCTTTTGCTTCTTCGCCGGTTGTATAAAAATCCACAGAGAACAGCATTTTAAAACAATGTTCTCTTAATTCTCTTCTGGTCATTTCTTTCTTCCTCTTTCTACATGTTTCTATATGATTCTTTTCCACTATCTGTGATTATATCAAAGGCAATGCATAAAAACAACAAAAATGTATACCTGTATTATAAAATGCCCTGCAGGTAAGGAAGCTTTTCTTCCCATACCCACAGGGCATACTTATACATCCTTTTTAGCTTTCTTCCATGTTTACACCAGCGATCTTGATGTTTACATCCAGAACAGTAAGACCGGTCATATTTTCAATAGCGGTGCTTACCTTTTCCTGAACCTGCTCGCTGACAGCAGGGATATTGTAGCCATAACGGATATTTAAGGAAAGATCTACAGATACATGTTCCTCTGTTACCTCTACCTTTACGCCCTTGCTTAAATTCTTCATGCCAAGCTTTCCAACCAGTTCATTGGTAATGTTTCCTGCCATGGAGTCTACGCCTTCTACTTCGGTAGCCGCAAGACCTGCGATGATGGCTACTACCTCATCTGCGATCTGCACTTCCCCGATCTTATCTTTTTCATATACTTTATGTGTACTGCGATTTTCTTCTGCCAAAATCCCTTACCTCCTACACTGTAATTACTCATTATTATACCAAAACCGGCCGGATATGTATAGGGATTTTTTGCAGCGGCCAAACGGCCTTATTTTTACATTTTGCATTAATCCGCCATATTAAGCAGTGTGATAATGATCTGGTCTGCCCCTACTTCTGCCTTGCGTTTTACAATATCTTCGATCTGGGCCCGCTGTGGATCTGTAATGGAAGAGGCATGGATGACTACATCTACCTTGTCATCTGTAATGCTCACAACCGGGTCTGCAAAGCCTTTTGCCATAAGAAGAGTCTCCGCTGCGTTTTCCTTTTCTGATATTTCTGTAAGACGGATCATATCCTGGATCGCCTGCTGTTTGGCTGCCTCATCAATACTGGTGCTGTTGATAAGGCTCATCAGAGTTTCCTTATTTTTCGCCCGGATCTGCTCCCTGCTCAGCTGCACGCCTGCTATGTAATCTGCAACGCTCATGCCACTGGTAAGAACAGCTTCTCCCGGATTTTCGTAGCCTGCAGGGGCATCATTTTCACCGGCACTTCCCATGTCTGCACTGTTTCCTGAAAGATCGCCTTCCTGCAAAGAAACCTCCCCGCCAGAGGCATCATCCCCTAAAGCAAGACTGGTGTCCTCCGGACTGGCCTCTGCCACTTCCCCGTCAGCCGGGTCATTGTCCAGACTTAAAATGTCCGAAACTGTCTCTGACTGGGCCGCCAGATTTTCCGCCATGAGGTCTTCCTCAGAAAGCTCCAGACTGCCTGCCTGGGACAGGCGGCTTCCCGCCTCCAGATCCCGTTTTCCCGCATAATTCAGATACCCCGCTGCCGCGATCATCACAGCCAGTGTCGTGATAATGATCTGATTACGCCGAAACAGCTTCTTCCCTTTTAAACCCTTTACCCGTTCCGTGACCTGCTTCATATTCCTGATCTTCATATGCCGCACTCCTTTTTTATTCCACCCGCTTTAACACTTTTATTTTATGCGGTTCCAGTCCGAATAATGCTTCCATAGCCTGGGAAATTTCTGCCTGTACAGTGGGGGAGTCTCCACCCTGGGCACTGATGACAATACCAGAAATCTCCGGGTATAACTCCTTCTGGATCAGGGGACTGGTACCATTGGAGCCGGACTGTTGGGATAATATGGTACTTTCTTCAGACTGGCTGCTTGCTATGTCACGCTCTCCGCCGGATGCGTCTTTTTCTTTTGTGGTACTGGTATTTTCCGACCGGTCCGTGCGGTACACTTTTTCGCTGGATGAGCTTAACACTACCATTACATCCACCTTTCCCACTCCCTCTACCGACTTTAAAAGCTGTGCGATCCGCTCTTCCAGCTCTTTTTCATAATCCGGGGCCGGTTTGGCAGCTGCCGCCCGGACGGCCAGTTCCCCATTATCTTCTTCTGTCTGGTCAGACACCCCGCTTTCTCCCATATTTCCCTGTAAAGAGCCGTTTTTCCACAGAGAAACATTTTCTCCCTGGACCGATGCCTTATTTTTACTGCTGCTGCCCGGAAATGGCATGGACAGTATCATTAAGATCACTCCCAACAGGAGCAGGAACAGCCATTTCTCCCTGGTCATCTTCCCACCAAATTTCGATACAAGCTTCTTCCAGTCCATAATACTGCGCCACCTTTCTTTTTAGCTGCTTCTCCTGTTTGGAGTCTGTGCCAGGGACTTCTTTCTTTGTTTCGGACAGTCCGGCTTCTACAACAGGGATCTCCACTTTTACAGATATATTATCTTCTCCACCGGCTCCTGTTTTATTTCCCCCGTTATCCACATTTTCTTCTCTTTTCAGGTGCAGATATATCTTCTCGATCCGCCCGTAGTCACTGTCTTCTTCTGTTTCCTGCAGCGTGATCTCTGCTTTTGTACATAAAAATCCTTCCGCCTGCACCATTTCCCGGATACGGTCTTCTGCCTCTTTTTTATACTCTGCAAAAAATACACTCATCCTGTTTTTATCTACATCCGCCAGCACTTCCCCAGCCTGCTGTTTTTCCCAAAAATAAGAAAATTCTTCAAATAATATGCCGGCCTGCTCCTGAAAGCTCAATCCCCCTTTCAAAGGACTGATGGTGATCAGGATCAATACCATTCCTGCAAAAAAACGAATGTATTTTTCATAAGAACTGTCTGCCAGCAAATGGCTGATCACAGACAGAAACACCATAAAAAACAGGATATTCCTGGCCCAGTCAAGCAATAATTCTCCCATGATCCCACCTATGCTGCCAGATAGCTTACATTGGTGCCTGCGCAGGTTATGGCAATGACCAGGACAAACACCAGAAGGGAATACAAAGTAATACGCAGCAAAAGCCCATGTCCTGCCGCCATTCCCTGAATACAGGAAATGATCCGCTTATCGCAAACCGGCTGTAAAAGAGCCGCCGCCCCCTGATACATGACCATTAAAACTGCCAGTTTCACAATAGGTACCAGTGTGATCACTGCCAGGATAATGACCGCCGCTGCTCCCATACTGTTTTTGATCAGCACACTGCTTCCAAACACCAGTCTGGCTGCCGCTCCGGTTGCCTGTCCCAGTCCCGGTACCATTTCCGCAAATTTCATTACAGCCGATTTTCCGGCGCTGTCTGCATAGGGAAGCACTAAGGACTGGACGATCTGAAGCCCCAGGGTCAGTCCCAGGATCGTGCGAAGCCCCCAGGAAACCACTTTTTCAATGAGATCCGTAAGCTTTGAAAAACTAGGCTCCTCTATCATATGATCCCCAAGTACCAATAATCCATAAATGCGGACAAAGGATAAAAACACCTTCCTGCACAGCCACTGGACCGCCCAGGCAGCTCCCAGAGCAATCTCGTAAAAGGCAGCCGCGCTGGCGCTTCCCCCTGCAAAAGCCACACTGATAAAATAAGCCGGCATAAGCAGCCGGACAAACTCCAATATCTGGTCTAAGACCTGGGCCGTAATCTGGATACTGGATAAGAAACTTCCTGCCAGACAGGTAAAGATCAGCAGATAGATCACATAAAAGGCAGTTTCCGGTATCTGGCTTCCTTTAAAAGCAGAAGCCGCATGGGAAAACACAGCCCCTGTAAGCCCTAAAAGAGCCACCTGGACTAACAGGGCCTGTCCTTCTTTTGCCTGGGAAAATAAAGCTGTCTGGAGCATTTTGCCTGCTGTATTTAAAGTTTCTTTCATGTCGCCCTGAAGAAGGACATTCATCAGATCTGTAAAAGAGATCAATGTATTTCCAGGCTGCAGCTGGTTTAAATATTCCTGTATCCGTCTGAGTTCTTCGCCAATGCCCATATCATTTTCCATGGTGTTCCCCCTGTCACTTTCCATTTTTGCCCACATCAGCACATCCGGATCTGCCCGTCCGAAACAAGGTTCTGTCAGGCCAGTATCTGATCCAGAGTTCCAAAAAGAGCCAGCAGTACCGGCATGCTCACTGCCAGTATGGTCAGCTTTCCAAAGATCTCGATCTGCTTTCCCAGTGCCCCATACCCGGCATCCTTGCATATACCTGAGGCAAATTCTGCCGCATAAGTAACTCCTGTCATTTTTAAGAGCGTGACTAAATATACCGGCCGGATCTTTATGTACTGCTCCATCTGCCGGATGATATCCAGTATCTCTTTTAACCGCCCGACTCCATAAAACAGGAAAAACATCTGGGCTGCGATCACCACATACAGACTGTACTCTCCCCGTATTCCTTTCATCCAAACTGCTAACAGCACTGCCGCGATCCCGGCTGCTCCAACTGTTACTATATCCATGGTTATTTTGCCCCCCTTTGTGATCCTTATGGTCTGTTTTGGGAATTTTACATTTAAAGAAATTTACATTTATAAATTTATAATAAAAACAGCCGTTTCATAGTCTCAAACAGGTCATATATGTAGGGGACCATCCAGAAAAGCACCATTACAAGGCCCGCCAGACTGGTTAAAAATGCCTGTTCATCCCTTCCGCTGTGTTTAAGGACCTGGCAGATCACCGACACCAGTATCCCCACGGCCGCGATCCTGAAAATGAGATTTACATCCATAGTTTCCTACCTCTAAAACATGACGATCACCAGAAATAAGCTGCCCATTACCCCAAGTGCTGTACTTAGCCTGCATTTTTCCCGTATCTCCCCCCGCAGCCTGGAAATAGAAAGCTCCAGCTGCTCTAAATACAGCAGTAATGTCCGTTCCTGCATCTGGGTATCCAGATAGCCCAACTGTCCTCCCAAGGAAAGCAGTTTTTCTTTGTCCCCTTTTTCCAGGAATAAATCTTTTCCATTTTTTTCCATTTCTTCTATGGTCTGTTCCCATATATTCGCAAATGTTTCCCCGCTGCGGCTGCTGATCCGCCCCGCTGTCTGTATAAAAAGTTCTCCCAGAACGCCCTTTTCCCGCCTGCCAATACGTTCAAAAGCTTCTTCCAAAGGAGCATGGCTGTAAATGATCTCCCCTTTCAGGCAGTAAACCATTCTCCGCAGCGTTTCCAGTGTCTGCAGCCTTTTTTTATATCCCCATGACAGCCATACACCCATTCCTGAACCTGCAAATAAGATCAGCAGCCCGCCTGTCCATTTAAAGAACATCTGTCTTCTCCTTTCTTTCTATGAAATATCTGCCGAAATTCCCCGTCGTATACAGCTTCCACCATTCCCCGCTGTTCTCTTCTGCTGCTTAAAAATACCAGCCGTTTAAATGTCTTCTCCTCTAAAAGTTCCCGAAATCCCGGCCGTTCCTTCACTTCTTCTAAGGATGCACTATGAGCCGTGGCCGCCAGCACACAGCCGCAGTTTCGCACATACTCCACTGCCCGGATGTCCTCTTTTCCGCCGATCTCATCCACTGCTACCACAGCCGGAGCCATGGAACGGATCAGCATGAGCATTCCTGCACTTTTGGGGCAGCCGTCCAGTACATCCGTACGCATTCCCAGGTTATTTTGAGGCACTCCCTGATAACAGGAACCAAGTTCCGACCGTTCATCTGCCACGCCTACAGTCACACCCTGAAAGACCTCTCCTGTTACATAGTCACGGCTTCCCTCAGAGACCTGGCGTATCAGATCCCGCAGCAGCGTGGTTTTTCCACAGCCTGGAGGTGAAAGGATCAATGTACTCACAAATCTGCCCTTTTCATACAAAAATGGAAGCACCTGATCTGCGCACCCTTTTATCTCATGGGCCACACGCAGGTTTAAAAATGCCACCGACTTGATCCCCATGATCTTCTGCTCTTTTAAGATCACTCTCCCGGCAACGCCGATCCTATGACCGCCCCGGACAGTAAAAAAGCCCTGGCGCAGCTCTTCTTCAGCCGCATACAGGGAGAAACCTCCCATGATCTCCAGGGTATCTTTTAACTCTTTTTCACTTATTATTTCCAGTTTTTTCCAATTTTGCTGTTTCCGCAGTTGCCCGGCTAATTCCACCAACTGACCATTTCCACTAATTCCCATTTCCCTGCCATTTACCCGCAGAAGCACTGGCTGTCCACAACGCAGACGCACCTCTTCCAGCTGGTTAAAATCCAGGGAAAGTCCTTCTAATATCTGCCGCAGCCGCAAAGGGAACAGCCCGGTTATCTCCACTCTTTCCATTGCCATTTTTCTGTACCTCTAACTCCAGTATATGAGAGCAATGGTATTTTATGACTGACAAGTAAAACCTGTATTATAAAAACAGCTGCCAAAGTCATTTTCTCCTTTGACAGCTGCCTGTATCTGATCTATTTCATTTTACTTGTGATATGGCTCCCCTGCTATGATCCTGAACCCTCTGTAGATCTGTTCTAAAAGGACCACCCGCATCAGCTGGTGCGGAAAGGTCATTTTAGAAAAACTCAGGGCATAATCCGCCCGGTCCATAACTTCTTTTGAAAGTCCCAAAGACCCGCCGATAACAAACACCAGATGTCCTTTTCCTTCCACACCCAGTTTCTGCATCTTGCCTGCAAGTTCTTCACTAGAAAGCATCTTTCCTTCGATTGCCAGAGCTATTACATAAGCCCCATCCTTGATCTGGGCCAGTATCCTCTGCCCCTCTTTTTCCTTAATCTGTCGCTCCACATTCTCACTGGCCCCGTCCGGCGTCTTCTCATCCGCCACTTGGATGATCTCCAGCTTGCAATACCGGCTTAACCTCTTGCTGTACTCAGCAATGGCATCCTCAAAAAAGCGTTCTTTTATCTTTCCTACGGTAATTAATGTTATCTTCACAAAACTTCGTCCTTAATTCTATAATCGTATATGCGAACTTTATTTCGTAGCAAAATAATACCCAATGCCCCACTTTGTATGTACAAACTTAGGATCACTTGGTGTCGGTTCTACTTTTTCTCTTAATCTTCTTACATGCACGTCAACAGTTCTTACATCGCCGCTGTCCATGGCCTTGTTTCCCCATACATAATTAAGAAGGGCTTCACGGCTGTATACCTTATTTGGATTGCGTACCAGAAGCTCCAACAGGTCAAATTCTTTGGCTGTAAGATTGATCTCTTTTTCGCCAATAAATACCCGTCTTCCTTCTGTATCCATTTTCAGGTCGCCTGCGCCGATATACTGGTTTGCCGGTTCCTCTTTTTTCTGACGTTTTGCCTTCATGCTGCGGCGGATGATGGCACGGATGCGGGCCTTTACCTCCAGGATATTAAAAGGCTTGCTGATATAGTCGTCAGCACCATACTCCAGTCCCAGGATCTTATCCATATCGCTGCCCTTTGCAGTCAGCATGATCACCGGCATATCCGAAAATTCCCGGATCGCCTGACACACCTCAAAACCGTCATGTTTTGGAAGCATTACATCCAGCAGCACGATATCATATTCTGTCTTTTTTGCCATTTCAATGGCCTCTTCCCCGTCATAGGCGCAGTCCACTTCATAACCGTCCTGCTCCAAACTGAACCGTATGCCCTTTACGATCAGTTTTTCATCATCTACCACTAATACCCGTGCCATTTTTCCAGCTCCCCTTATTATCTATTCCTTATAGCGCCAGCCGGAAACCACATATATCAGCTGCCTGCTGCCGCTATACGGTTATATTATCTTTTATCTTATTAAATGCATTTTCTTTAATACCGGACACCTTCATCACATCTTCAATGGTCTGAAAGCTGCCGATTTCTTCCCGGTAGCGCACAATGGCTTCCGCCCGGGACTGGCCGATGCCGGTAAGTGTCATCAGTTCCTGCACACTGGCCCGGTTTAAATTCACCTTTCCAGATTTTTCCTGATCCGATGCGCTCTTAACTGTCACACCAGGACTGTCTGCCGGACCAGTTCCCGCCTCCGTCCACTTTTGTGCCTGTTCCCTGTCTGGGACCATGATACGCATCCCGTCTTCCAGAACAGCTGCCAAGTTCAATGCGTCACAGACTCCATTTTCTGTCACACCGCCAGCCATATCAATGGCTTCATAAAGCCTGCTCCCTTCTTTTAAAGGGTAAACTCCCGGCTGTTTTACCTGCCCGCATACATGGACATAGATCAAGGCTTCTGTTTCCAGGTCCGTTTCACTTAGATCAGTTTCATGGGAATTTCTCCCATTCTCGCCAGTTTCATGCAAACCCGGTTCATTCTCATCTAAGTGATCCGGTTCATCCCGGCTCTCACTTCCGGTCTCGATCCTGATCTCATCTGTGGACGCTGTCCTTTTACAGCCTCCACAGACAAACACAGCTGCAGCCAAAGCCGCAGCCAACAGTATTTTTTCTAATCTTTTCAATGATATTCCTCCATGGAATACCATCTCAGCCTGCTATTACTATTTTATCGGAAAGCCCCCTTAAATACAAGCAGTAAATCTAACATTTTCTTTTCTTTTTCCTGTTCCTTTTTTTTGCATTTTCCCCTTGGCATATCCTCCATATCCCCGGCCTGCGAACACCCATTTACCTCTCAAAAATAAAGATCCCCACTACCGCAACTGCCGCTCCCAACAGCTTATGCCAGGCAAAGGGCATTTTTTCCGTCCCGAAAAGACCGAATAATTCGATCAGATAAGCGGTAATGATCTGGGCCACCACGATGAGAAGGGCTGTCTGGGCCGGCCCCAACGCCTGCATACTGCGTATTACCGTAAATGTGATCACCGCGCCAATAAGACCGCCGGAAAGCAGATATACAGGGGATACGGAAAATAATCCCCTCACCGGCGGTCTTCCTGTAAAAAACCAGATCACCACACAGGCGATCAGAGCCGTTGCCTGGACCCAGCCGGTAGCCACCCACACACTGGTCTGCTTCGTCACGCCCGTGTTAAACACTCCCTGTATGCTCATCAGTGCCCCTGAAAGAAGCGCCGTCATGATCCCTGTCATTTCATGTCCTCCTGCTATTTTTCTATAGGCTTTTCGGTGGCATTTAACCCCCGTATTTATGTCTCTCTTATAGCTTGCACCGCCATGTTTCTTTTTATGCACAACATGGACAATACACCGGGAATGTTGTATAATCTTTAACGAACATACAATATTTCATTCAAAGGTGGCCTTTTACATGGTACGTTCATTTTTACAGGCAACTGCCTGGACCATGAAACCGCCAGCGCCCTATGGCCCGTTTCACCTGATACTCACACTTTTGGGCATAGGCACCAGCATTTTTCTTGCCAGAAAATTCACCTGTAAAGAACGCAGGCAAACAGACCTGCTGCTTTTTACATGCGGCTTTATACTGGCGCTGACAGAGGTTTACAAGCAGCTTTTTATTTACTATATAGAAAATAATGGAAGCTACGACTGGTGGTATTTTCCCTTCCAGTTATGCAGTGTTCCCATGTACCTGGTGCTTCTGATCCCTTTTGTCCCCGAAAAACTACGAAATACTATTTACACTTTCATCCAGGATTTCGGACTCCTTGGCGGGATCATGGCACTGGCTGAGCCAAGTGGACTGATGCACCCCTACTGGACACTGACTTTACATGGATTTTTGTGGCATTTCATCCTGATCTTTATGGGACTTACATGTGCATTTTATAACCGTGATAAAAATCCCCAGACTGACCAAAATAATATCGAAACAGCCCGGACCTACCTTCCCGTGATCCCCTTGTTTCTTATCTGCTCAGCCATTGCAGCAGCCATAAATGTCCTGTCCCACCCATACGGAAACGCGGACATGTTTTACATCAGCCCTTACTATCCAAACGGGCAGATCGTATTTCACCAGATTTCCCTGGTGATCGGTACATTTTCAGGAAACTGCCTTTATCTGGCCAGCGTACTCCTTGGCGGCTTCATTATCCATATGATCTGCCTGGGGCTGAAAACAAAATAATCTTGCAACAAAAATTTTAAAGGAGAATATAGAATCATGTCAGAGATCACAAAAGAATCAAGAGCCGACAGAGCCATTGCCTGTCACAACAAAGGTTATAACTGCGCCCAGTCTGTAGCCTTCGCATTTTTAGATAAGGTTGATATCGACCCCAAGACCCTGTTTAAAGTAACTGAAGGTCTTGGCCTTGGAATGGGCGGCATGGAAGGAACCTGCGGCGCTATTTCCGCAGCAGCTGTTTTAGCCGGCTTAAAGATCAGCACTGCAGACCTGGAAAAGCCAAACTCAAAGGGCACTTCCTACAAGGCATCCAAAGCCTGCATCGCAGCATTCAAGGAGAAAAACTCCACCATCGTATGCCGTGAATTAAAAGGTGTAGACACTGGAAAAGTCCTTCGGGCATGTCCGGACTGCATCCGTGATGCCGTTGCCATTATCGAAGAAAATCTGTTTCCAGAAGAATAGACACTTCCAGATGCATAGTAACGAAAAAGGGAAGCCAGTTTTAATAGCTTCCCATTTTTAACAGCTTACGGATATAAGCATAAGCCGCTTCTTCCCCGTCATCCTTTAAGATCGTAAGGAGCTTTTCCAAAAGCGCCCTTGTCTTAGGATGAATGGTAATGTATTTCTTTGTAAATTCATAATACTCCATAGGGGCCGCGCTGGTATAATTCTTCCCCCGGTACACCTCGCAGGCCGCGATCCGGTCACAGAGCATCTCTGCCACATAGCGCACCGGCATCTTATTTCCCACCAGACCTTCTTCTTTATTCAGGGAAACATCGATCCAGTATTCAAAATGGTGCTTGTTGCGTCCCTTGTGATGAAGCCAGGCCTTGGAAAAACCAATTGCCTCACGTTCTGCCGCATTGGGGCTTCGATCTCCCTGGTAATAGCGGACTCCCGTCCAGAATTCCTCCCGACTGTACTTTGACAGGTCATGGGTCAGTCCCTGCCAGTATAATCCGATCCGAAAGCAGTGTTTGCACACTAACAGACGGTGTCTGGTAATAGTACAGAAATGTTTTATAATATTCACCAGCTTTATTTTCGGCATTTTCATTTCATTTTCAGGCATTTCCAAATCCTCTCTAACTCAAAAAACTCCCAAATAAAACATTGTTAAGATTTTTCCATGCCCCATTGTACCAAAAGTTTTTCCCACTCTCAATACTTATTTTCTTAGGCACAAAAGGTTTGACACCGCCCCCAATTTGTGATATTCTAGTCATAGTTGCGAAATTACTTGCAACTCAACATTTTTTTATATTTTTTGGAGGTATCACAATGAAAGGTACAGTTAAGTGGTTCAACAACCAGAAGGGTTACGGATTCATTTCTGACGAGCAGGGCAACGATGTATTCGTACACTACTCAGGTCTGAACATGGAAGGCTTCAAGTCTTTAGACGAAGGCGCAGAAGTTGAGTTCGACGTAGTAAATGGTGCTAAGGGACCTCAGGCTACTAACGTAACCAAATTATAATCAATGAACAAACAGTGTACCTTTTTCAAACATATATCAATTTGATAGATAGTTGAAGTAAGTTATACGGGAATTTCAAATGATTACAAAGGAGCCAGTCATATGACTGGCTCCTTTTGTGTGTATACAGCCACCTGCGCTCTCAGTAAGCGCCCGGTGCTGCATATCTGTATTTATCCTCTCGCTTTTTCCAAGATCTCCTTTAATTCATCTACATCAAAGGTATAATTCTTGTTGCAGAAATGGCAGTTCACCTCAATCGGCTTACCATCATCGATCATTTCCTGGATATCTTTCTTTCCAACGCTGATCAGCGCTCTCTCGATCCGGCTCTTGTTGCAGTTGCAGGTAAATTCAGCCGGAAGCTTCTTATTGATCTCCAGTCCCAGATCACCCAGGATATACTGTAAAATGGTCTCCGGTGTATTTCCTACGTCTAATAATGTGGTAATAGAGTGGATCTCCTTGATCTTCTCTTCCAGAGCAGAAATAACTGCCTCAGAAGCACCTGGCATCAGCTGGATGATAAATCCGCCTGCCTGACGAACGGTGTTATCCTTATTCATCAGAACGCCCAGTGCCACAGAAGAAGGTGTCTGTTCAGAGGTTGCATAATAATATGTTAAATCCTCTGCGATCTCTCCTGATACCAGGATAGTCTGTCCCACATAAGGCTCCTTTAAGCCGATATCCTTGATCACGCTTAAAACGCCTACACCTAAAGCACCGCCTACATCCAGTTTGCCCTTATCATTTGGCGGAAGCATGACCCCCGGATTAAAGGCATAGCCTTTTACCTCGCCATGTGAATCAGCGGTAACTACCAGGCCGCCAATAGGTCCATCGCCCTGTACCTTTAAAGTAAGCAGGTCATCAGCTCCCTTCATGTCATAGCCCATCATCACAGCTGCTGTCATTAATCTTCCAAGTGCTGCTGTTGCCACAGGACTTGTATTATGAGCCTGTCTTGCAGTCTCAGTCAGATCTCTGGTGGTTGCCGCAAAGGCACGGATCTGACCTTCTGCCGCAGTGGCTCTGATCACATAATCTGCCATATAATCGTTCTCCTTTTTGTGTTTTTCCCTGCACTCATTACTTCCCGTGCTCCCGGAAAACAAGATAAACTCTTTCGCTGTCATCCTTCACCGGTTCCCTGGTAAACGCATCATAAGCAGCCACAAATTCCATTCCCGCCTCTTTTGCTGCCTTTTTCACCTCATCTAAAGAATAACATCTCTGATAATGAGTCTCCTCAAATTTGCGGAACAGCTCCCCTTCTTTAATAAATAAAGTCAGATCATATTCATTGATCCGCTCCTCTTCATCATAGAAATTTTCCCAGATAAAACTGCTCTCTTCCCGGTTTTCCGCGAAAGTACCGTCTGCTAAAAGGTGGGTATACTTGTATTCCGTATTCATGTCAAAAATAAAGATGCCTGACGGGTCCAGATAATTATTTACCAGCTTAAATACCTGTACCAGATCTTCTTTTTCCAGGATATAGTTCATGGAATCGCAGATACTTACCGCTGCCTTTACAGTACCGTAAAGCTCAAACTCCCGCATATCCTGCAAAAGATACAAAATATCCAGTCCGGATCTGCCCCGCTTATCCATGGCGATCTCCAGCATGTCCTCTGAATTGTCCACGCCGATCATATCATATCCGGCTTTTGCCAGAAGCTCTGTAATACTTCCTGTACCGCAGCCAAGATCTAACACCAGTCCGTCTTTTACTCCATATTCATTTAACAGGCTTTTTAAATAATCTGCCCATTCCTCATAAGGAATATTATCCTGGAACAGATCATAGACCTGGGCAAAGCTTGTATATGCTTCCATTTTCTTTCCCTTTTCTTCCTTTTTAACATAAAACACCTGCCCGGAAGATACCGGACAGGCGCACATTTCAGATTGCTTAAGCGTTCTTACCGCAGCACTTTTTGTACTTCTTGCCGCTTCCGCATGGACACGGATCATTTGGGAAGATCTTCTTTCCCTTGCGAACAGTACCGGAAGCCTTCTGGTTCTTGTACAGTTCCTTACGCTTTTCTGGAGTCAGGATCGCATCCCACTGTGGAAGCTCATACAGCCAGGTAGCCTTAGCTTCTACCATGTTGTAATACAGCTTCTCTGGATCGATCTCGATCTTAACTTCGGTATCTTCTTCCATAGTATCGATTGGGTTCTCATAACCCTTTAAGCTTTCATTGATACCATCTAAGAAACCGGTCATGATCAGGATCTCTGTATTATACTTCTCAGCCAGTTCCTTAACAGTACCTGTAATTACCTGCTCAGGCTGGGAAAGGATCTGCTCATAGATTCCTTTTTCGATCTGGAAATATCCGGACCACAGCTCTTCTCTTTTTTTATCATCCAGGCCGTCACCATATGCCAGATTTCTCCATGTTTCTAATAATGCCATAGTAAAACCATCCTTATTTGTATATTTAGCGGACATCCCCAAAAGACGCACCTCCGCTATCGTAATATGTAGTATATAACAAAACTGTAGATTTTTCAAATATTTTCGCATAAGCCCGCAGATTTCTTCGTTTTTCGTAAGAAATATTACAAATCATTACGTTTCTATGACTTCCATTGCTTTTTAAGCCGGACCATGGTATATTTTAAACCAGTCAGAGATGACGCGGGCCCGGCAGTACCTGCAATGCAGAGTACTCCGGGCCATCCCCCTTTTTACAGACACTTTTCAGCCAGTCCCCCCTCATTTCACAATTTTCCGCAATTTCCGCAAATTCATTCCCCTTGTATTTTTTCACCTGGAGTTTTATAATAACGAAGTCGCCAGTTCTGGGAGGAGTGCGGTTTCGCCCGTATCGGAGGTGTCCGGTCTCACACTGATTATCCCGGGAACACGCTCCGGCTGGAGATAAAGAACTGCTGTAAAATGATAACTTCATTTTGTGGCAGTCTTTTTTTGCCCATTTCATGTTTTCCTGTATTTTTTTTAGTACATTTACATGAAAAACTTGTTTCTCAACTGAGAAAATTTTGCTTGTAAAATGTTATATTATGTGAGAAAATGAACACAGGTGTGCCGTGATAAATTTAACAATAGTTTCACAATGGCAGCCGTTTCAAACAAACGGACATGTCTGTTTTTAGCAGACACAACCAATCATACAAGTATCTTTGAAAGGAGTTTTAACACATGATTTATTCACAGGAAGTAGAAGAAATGTGCACAGTTGCACAGGGCGTTCATCATGGCGCTGCTCCAATCCCAGAAGAAGCAAAATGGGTAAAATCAAAGGAGATCAAAGACATTTCCGGTCTGACACACGGTGTAGGCTGGTGTGCTCCACAGC
>CAVDQU010000022.1:0-26136 GCA_963611035.1 Agathobaculum sp. | reverse complement strand
CACTTGTAACGCGCTGTTAAAGACCTTAGGAAAAGCGCGTGTTTTCACTAGGATGCACTCTCAAAATCAAATACAAAAAGATCTTGAGAGCACATAAGATTCAAGGGAGATAAAGATCATGAAGAAAGTGGTTAAGTTCGGAGGCAGTTCACTTGCAAATGCAAAGCAGTTTAAAAAAGTGGCTGACATCATTAAAGCGGATAAATCCAGAAGATATGTAGTGCCGTCTGCACCAGGCAAGCGCAATGACAAGGATGAGAAAGTAACCGATATGCTGTATGCATGTTATGACGCAGTAGCAGAGGGACGTTCCTATAAGAAGATCCTTGATAAGATCAAAGAAAGATACAACGAGATCATTGACGGACTGGATCTGAACCTGAACCTGGATCATGAATTTGATAAAATCGAAGAAAACTTCCTGGCAAAAGCAGGAAGAGATTACGCAGCTTCCAGAGGCGAGTACTTAAACGGTATCGTTATGGCAAATTATCTGGGATATGAGTTTATCGATGCTGCAGAGGTTATTTTCTTTGATGATAATGGTAACTTTGAGGCAGATACTACAGATAAAGAGCTTTCTGAGCGTTTAGAGCATGTAGAGAGAGCCGTTATCCCCGGATTTTACGGTTCCCGTCATGACGGCACTGTAAAGACCTTCTCCAGAGGCGGTTCTGATGTGACCGGTTCTATCGTTGCAAAGGCGATCCACGCAGATCTTTATGAAAACTGGACCGATGTTTCCGGATTTTTAGTAGCAGATCCAAGGATCATCAAGGATCCGGAGGTGATTGAGACCATTACCTATAAAGAACTTCGTGAACTGGCTTACATGGGCGCAAGCGTTCTCCATGAAGATGCCATTTTCCCGGTACGCAAAGAAGGCATCCCGATCAATATCCGTAATACCAACCGCCCGGATGATAAAGGAACACTGATCGTAGAGACCACCTGTCGCAAGCCGCGCCATACCATTACCGGTATTGCAGGTAAGAAGGGCTTCTGCTCCATTAACATTGAAAAGGCAATGATGAACTCTGAGGTTGGTTTTGGAAGAAGGGTTTTAAGCGTATTCGAAAAGTATGGTATTAACTTTGAACACATGCCGTCCGGTATTGATACAATGACGATCTTTGTACATCAGTCTGAATTTGAGGCATATGAACAATCTGTAGTGGCAGGAATTCATAAGGCAGTTGAGCCGGATATTTTAGAACTGGAATCAGATTTGGCGCTGATCGCAGTAGTAGGAAGAGGAATGCGCTCTAACAGAGGCACTGCAGGCCGTATTTTCTCGGCACTGGCGCATGCAAGAGTTAATGTGAAAATGATCGATCAGGGATCCAGTGAGTGGAATATCATCATCGGTGTCAAGAATGCTGACTTTGAGACTGCGATTAAGGCAATTTATGATATTTTTATTACAGCAGATTTATAAATGGTAGAAGGGAAACTAAGATTATGGGGACAGTTATGAACTATGGAATGAGATGTCATGATCTTTGTCCAAAGACGGATATAGATACATTGGTAAGTACGATTGCTGCCAACCATGTAGATCAGATCCAGCTGGCCATGGGAAAATCGATTGCAGGATATAGTTTTGATTATGGGCATTATTCTCCCGGATTTGCGCGTATGATCAGAAAAAAACTGGATGATAATAACATCCATGTAGCTGTACTGGGCTGTTATATCAATCCTGTTAATCCGGATGAAAAAGAACGGCAGAAAGCAGTTGCGAAGTTTATCGAACATCTGAAGTATGCAAAGATCCTGGGAGCGGACATGGTAGGAACGGAAACAGGACGCTATGATCCGAATTTCAAGGTAGTTCCTTATACCTATACAGAAGGCTGCTATCAGTTATTACTGAAGAGCATGAGGGAAATTGTATCTGCTGCGGAAAAATTAGGAGTGATCGTGGGAGTTGAGGCGGTTCATGATCATACGCTTTATTGTCCAGAGATTATGAGACGGTTTCTGGAAGATATTGATTCTCCTAACGTAGAGGCAATTTTAGACCCGGTTAATCTGATCAGTGCAGAGCATGTAAACGATCAGGATGAAGAAGTGGATAAAGCATTCCGCCTGTACGGCGACAGGATATCTGCGGTTCATGTAAAGGATTTTGTGCTGAAAGACGGAAAACCGGAATTTGCCCATGTGGGCGATGGTTTGTTTCATTACGAACCTTTAATGAGAAATCTGAAGAAAGACAAGCCCTATATCACCATGCTGCTGGAAAATTCTACAAAAGAGCGATACCATCAGGATGTAGAATATTTACAGAAGATTTATGATGCGGTATAAGACCAAAGGCAGGTGTAGGAAAGACTCCGGTAGGACATCGAATAATTGAGAGAAAAGCAGGAAGGACTTCTGTTAAAACAGAAGATTTTCCTGCTTTTTCTGTAAGGTGCAGAATTCGTGTGTCAGATGGGTAAAACACCTTTTGACCCTAACACCGTAATATGGTATGATACCACAAGAGTACACGGATGGATATTATGATGTTGGGGTTAAAAAGCTTTTTGACCCTGGTATCATGGTATTATAGATGTTTACAGAGCGGCAGGTATTTGCATGGAAGAAATGTATGTATATAAAAATCAGAAAAAGTTAAGATGGGGTTATACCACCGGTACCTGCGGGGCGGCGGCTTCTATGGCAGCAGCCTTTATGCTCCTTGGGCAAAAACGGGTAGGACAGGTAAAGGTTTCCACTCCCAAAGGCGTGGATCTGGACCTGGAGATCGAGGAGATCCGTTTTACAAAGGATCAGGCAGTGTGCGCTGTGCGAAAAGACTCCGGGGATGACCCGGATGTGACCAATGGGATCGCTGTCTATTCCAGAGTATCCTATGGAGATGATGAGCCGGAGACAGAGGGCTATATCTGGGAAAATGATGGTATCCGGCTTCATCTTACAGCAGGAGAAGGCGTTGGTACAGTGACAAAACCAGGACTTGCCTGTGAGGTGGGAAAACCGGCTATCAATCCCGTGCCGAGGGAAATGATCTTTACCTATGTGGAGAAAGCCTGCAGGCAGTCTGGCCATAAGGGCAGTCTTCATATTGAAATATTTATCCCTCAGGGACTGGAGATCAGCAAAAAGACCTTTAATCCACGTATGGGCATCAAAGGCGGGATCTCCCTTTTAGGAACCAGCGGTATGGTAGAGCCTATGAGCGAGAAGGCACTGACAGATACTATACGCCTGGAACTGCACCAGAAGCATGTAGCCGGGCTTAACAGCATGATCCTGACTCCGGGAAACTATGGGGAAAGCTTTTTACGGGATGAGCTGGGTGTAAATCTGGACTATGCTGTCAAATGCAGCAATTTCATTGGAGAGTCCCTGGATATGGCGGTTCAGGAAAATATAAAGGAAATACTGTTAGTAGGACATGGAGGAAAGCTGATCAAGCTGGCAGCCGGTGTGATGAACACCCATTCGTCTGTAGCGGACGGAAGAATGGAAACTCTGGCAGCCTGGGGCGGTGCCTGCGGCGCAGAGCCGGAACTGATCCGGGAGATATTGGAGTCGGTTACAGTAGATCAGGGACTAAAATTATTGGAAACTGTTCCGGGGCTTCGGGAAAAAGTCATGGAACAGGTGGTAAGACGTGCATGGGAACATTTAACCTTGCGGGCCGGAGAGTCCATGAAAGCAGAGTGTATCCTGTTTACCAATGAAAGAGGCATTCTGGGAATGTCTCCGGGAGCCAGGGAGATGTTAAAAAGGATACTGGCACAGGATATGACGAAGCTGGACTGACAGTAAAGATACATGAAAATGATCATAAAAGAGATAGCAGATACGCAGTAAAATAAGATCCTGGAAAGGAAGTAAAATATGGTACATATCGTAGGAGCAGGTCCGGGAGCAGAGGACCTGATCACAGTAAGAGGTATTAGATTTTTAAAAGAGGCAGATATTATTATCTATGCAGGTTCCCTGGTCAATCCAGGCTTATTAAAGGAGACAAAACCGGGGGCTGTGATCTATGACAGCGCGAAAATGACTTTGGAACAGGTTATGGAAGTCATTAAACAGGCGTGGAAAGAACAAAAACAGGTGGTCCGCCTGCACACGGGAGATCCATGTCTTTACGGCGCGATCAGAGAGCAGATGGATGCCATGGACAAGCTGGGGATCACCTATGATATCTGTCCGGGAGTCAGCTCTTTTGGCGGTACAGCGGCTGCTTTGCAGATGGAATATACCCTTCCGGGGATCTCACAGAGCGTTATCATCACCAGAATGGCAGGAAGAACGCCGGTGCCGGAGCGTGAGAGCATCCGCCAGTTTGCCTCCCACCAGGCCACTATGGTGATCTTTTTAAGCACAGGCATGTTAAAAGAACTGTCAGAGGAATTAATGGCAGGCGGTTATCCGGCGGATACACCGGCAGCGATTGTATACAAGGCAACCTGGCCGGAGGAGAAGACAGTCCAGACAACTGTAGCACAGCTGGCAGAGGCAGCAAAGCGGGAAAATATTACAAAAACGGCGCTGATCGTAGTAGGAAATACAGTGGCGCAAAATGGTTACGACCGGTCAAAACTGTATGATCCGGGATTTACAACAGAATTCCGCATGGCAGAAAGCTCCCACAGCGGGAAAATGGTTTCGGCTGTGCCGGTTAGGGAAAGCATCAGTGAAGATACAGACGCCCAAAAGAGTGAACAGGCAGACGTTGGAAAAGAAAGCGTGACACCTGGAAGACTGTATGTGGTAGGCATGGGCCCAGGTTCCCTGGACGGAATGACGAAAGAGGCCTTTAAGGCTCTTGGAAACTGCCGGGTGATCGCCGGTTATACGGTATATGCAGACCTTGTAAAGCCTTATTTCCCGGATAAAGAATATCTCACTACCCCTATGACAAAAGAAGAAGCACGGTGCCATATGGCTTTTGAATGCTGCATGGAAGGCAAAGATACTGCCATGATCTGCAGCGGTGACAGCGGCGTTTACGGCATGGCGGGACTGATCCTGGAGCTGTCTGTGCAGTATCCGGGAGTGGAGATCAAGATGATCCCAGGGGTTACAGCTGCCTGCGCAGGGGCTGCAGGCCTTGGAGCGCCTCTTACCCATGATTTTGCGGTGGTCAGTTTAAGCGACCGTCTGACCCCTATAGAAATGATCTGGGAGCGCATTGAAAAAGCGGCCCAGGCAGATTTTGTCATCTGTTTATATAATCCCCGCAGTAAAGGCAGGCCCGACTACTTAAAACAGGCATGTGAGCGGATCATGAAATACCGTTCCCCAGAAACGGTCTGCGGCATAGCTGCCTGCATTGGCAGAAACGGGGAAGAGATGAAAGTAATGACCTTAAAGGAACTGGCAGATTATCCCGCTGATATGTTTACCACTGTATTTATCGGAAAATTCAGTACCGTGCAGATCGGCAAATGGATGGTGACCCCAAGAGGTTATCTGCAGAAAAAGGAGAAATAACATGGCAAAAAAACATGTGATCCTGTTTGCAGGGACCACAGAAGGGCGTTTGCTGGCTAACTGGCTGGATCATCAGCTGGGCGTCACAGGTACCGTCTGTGTGGCAACGGAATACGGGGCAGAGCTTTTGGCAGAAGAGATCCCTTTAAAGCATTTAAAGGTACACTGCGGCCGTCTGGATGAAAGCAAAATAGAAGTTTTTCTGGAAAAAGAGACCCCGTCCCTTGTGATCGACGCCACACATCCTTATGCCCAGGTGGTAACTGCAAATATCCGCAAAGCCTGCGAAAAATACCCGGATATCCGCTTAATGCGCTGCCTGCGAAAAGAAAGCGGGGATGAGGCAGATGATATTATTCATGTGAAAAATACGGCAGAAGCGGTTTCGTATCTTTCTGCAAAAGAGGGAAATATCTTCCTCACCACAGGAAGTAAGGAACTGGCTCTCTGGCAGGAACTTTCAGATCATACAGAACGCATTTTTGCAAGAGTTCTTCCGGTAGAGGCATCGGTCCACATCTGCCGAGAGCTGGGATACAGTGGAAGACATATCATTGCCATGCAAGGACCATTTTCAGAAGAAATGAATTATGTACAGCTGAAGGAATTTCACTGTTCTTATATGGTGACAAAGGACGGGGGAGATACCGGCGGCTTTAAAGAAAAGATACAGGCTGCAAAAAGGGCTGGCGCGGTATCTGTTGTAATAGATCGGCCAAAAGATGAAGGAATGTCCTTAGAACAGACAAAGGAAGCAGTAAAGGAGTGGATGAAAAATGGCTCAGAATGAATATGAACAGAGAAGACCCATTATTTATCTTGCCGGGATCGGAATGGGGGGAGAAGACCAGCTGACGGGCGAGGTCTTGGACTGTCTCGACAGGGCAGATGCAGTAATGGGAGCCAGAAGAATGTTAGATGCAGCTGCCCCCTATACAGAAGGAAAAGCCGTGCTTGCTGCCTATAAGCCCAGTGAAATGGTAAGCTGGCTTTCTTCTTTTGAGTGGGAAGAGGCAGTTTTAGTGCTTTCCGGAGATACCGGCTTTTACAGTGGGGCAGAAGCGGCATCTAAAGCCTTTTTACAGGAAGGCTGGGAGGTGGAATACATTCCCGGAGTGTCCAGTCTTTCTTATTTCTGTGCCAGACTTGGCCGTAGCTGGCAGAATGTCCACTGTATCAGCAGCCACGGCCGCAGCTGTGACGTAGTCGCCCACATCCGCCACCATGAAACCTGCTTTATCCTGCTGGGAGGAAAGGGCAGTGTATCTGCTCTTTGCCGGGAACTGGTAAGCAATGGCCTTGGAAATGTAAAAATATGGGCTGGAGAAAATTTCTCATACGACACAGAGCGCATTCTCTGCGAGGCGACACCGGCAGAACTGTTAATGGAAGAGGAGAGCCGGCCTTTTGGAAGTCTTGCCTGTGTTATTGTGAAAAATCCTCACGCAGAAGAGATGAGGATTTTCCGCACGAAACGCCCGAAAGATGAAGATTTTATCCGTGGAAAGGTTCCAATGACCAAAGAAACGATCCGGCAGCTGTCTATAGAGAAACTTTGTATTGGCAATCACAGCGTATGTTACGATATTGGCGCAGGAACCGGCTCTGTATCTGTGGAAATGGGACTGGAGATCCGCAGGAACTGCAATGAAGGCAGTGTGTATGCCATTGAAAGGGAAAAAGACGCACTGGAGCTGATCCGTGCTAATGTGCAAAAGTTCCATGGAAGCTGGGAAGATATCCACATTGTGGAGGGGGAAGCACCGGAAGCTTTTGAGGGACTGCCTGCTCCTACCCATGCTTTTATTGGTGGCAGCGGCGGAAAGATGAAGGAGATCATCGGCATTCTTTTAAACTTAAATCCTTCTGTGCGGATCGTGGCAAATGCCATTACCCTGGAAACAGTATCGGAGATCCTTACATGTATGAAGGAATATGGTTTTGAAGATGGTGAGATCCTGCATGTCCAGGTATCCCCGGTGAAACAGCTGGGAAGCTATCATATGCCAATGGCCCAGAACCCGGTATATATTGCAGTGATGCAGCATCCGGAAAAAGATCTGGAGGAGATAGAATGGCTGGATTCATGATCGCAGCTCCAAGAAGCGGCAGCGGAAAGACCATGGTTACCTGCGGCATTCTGGAACTTTTAAAACGAAAGGGAAAAAATCCATTTTCCTATAAATGTGGGCCTGACTATATTGATGGGCTGTTCCATAGAAAGGTCCTGGGGATCGAAGGAGGAAATCTGGACAGTTTTTTTGAATGGCCGGAAAACATGAGAAAAAAACTCGTGAAAATATCAAGAGATCACTTTCCGGTGGTGGAAGGCGTAATGGGATATTTTGACGGCCTTGGGGGAGACACTACAGCAGCCAGCTCCTGGGAGGTGGCGGATATTTTGGATCTGCCGGTGGTTCTGGTTGTAGACGCCAAAGGAGCCAGCCTTTCCCTGGCTGCGCTGATTAAAGGGTTTCAGGTCTTTCAGGGAGAGTCACAGTCTTCTCGGGAAAATAAAAACGGAAACCATATCCAGGCAGTCATTTTAAACCGGATTTCACCTATGCTGTATCCACAGATGAAGGCTGTTATCGAAAAAGAAACAGGTATCCTGGTAGCAGGTTATGTGCCGGAGCTGGACTTCTGGCAGGTGGGAAGCCGCCATTTGGGACTGGTGCTTCCCGGCGAGATTGAAAATCTTCAGGGACAGATGAGGCAGCTGGGAGATTGTCTGGAAAAGACGCTGGATGTGGACGGACTGCTGGCGCTGGGAGAAAGCGGAAATGCCCCCGAATGGAAATGCAAAGTTCAAAAGAGCGTGGAGTTAGTCAGTGAAGAATATTTTGCTGGAGAAAAAATCTCACAACCTCACGTTCGCCTTGGCGTTGCCTGGGATGAAGCCTTCTGCTTCTATTACCGGGACAACCTGGAATTTTTAGAAAAACAAGGGGCCCAGATCGTCAAATTCAGCCCGATCCATGATAAACATCTGCCAGAAGATCTGGACGGTCTTTTGCTTGGCGGCGGCTATCCGGAGCTTTATGCAAAGGCGTTGGAAGAAAATGTGACTATGCGGAATGAGATACGCCAGAAAGCAGAAGAAAGCATGCCCGTTCTTGCAGAGTGCGGCGGTTATCTTTATCTTTTAAAAGAACTGGAAGATGAAAATGGGACCGGCTATGAAATGGCAGGCGTATTTTCAGGAAAAGGCTACAAGAAAGGGAAAAATTCCCACTTCGGTTATATTACCGTACAGACGGAAAATGACAGTCTGTATTTAAAAGCAGGCGAGATGATCAAAGGCCATGAATTCCATTACTGGGAAAGTACCCAGGAGGAAAGTGAACTGAAAATGCAGGCAAAAAAGCCCACAGGAAAGCGAGGCTGGCCCTGTGTGACCACAAAAAATCAGGTAATGGCCGGGTTCCCCCATTTGTACTATCCTTCTCTGGAAGGCTTTGGGGAACGGTTTGTACAGGCCTGTGATACATACAGAAAGAAAAGAGAGAGGCAGTCAGTAAAATGAACCAGAAACAGACAGTTTCCCTGGAAACTGTGTTAAAAGGAATAAAACCCATTGATGAAGAAGCGGTAAAGGCGGCAAAAGCCCACTGGGATCGTGTGGCAAAGCCATTAAACAGCTTAGGGATACTGGAAGAAGATATCTGCCGCATTGCAGGTGTGAAAAGACGGGAAGAGTTTTCTCTGGATAAAAAATGCATTGTAATCATGTGCGCAGATAATGGCATTGTAGAAGAAGGCGTTACCCAGACGGGACAGGAAGTAACGGCTGCGGTTGCAAAAAATATGGCAGCCAGAAGATCCTGCGTCTGCCTTATGGCAGCCTGCGCTGGGGCTGAGGTTTTTCCGGTAGATGTGGGGATCGCCGCAGATATGACGGGGACCGGCATTTTAGAGCGCAAGATCGCCTGGGGAACGAAGGATTTCTTAAAAGACCTGGCTATGACCAGAGAAGAGACTGTAAAAGCCCTGGAGGTAGGCATTGAAGCAGCCGGGATCTTACATGAAAAAGGCTGCGATCTGGCAGGCACCGGGGAAATGGGCATTGGAAATACCACCACTTCCAGCGCTGTGATCTCCGTACTTACAGGATTGGATGCGGAAATCGTAACAGGCAAAGGCGCAGGACTGGACAATGCCGGTCTTAAGCGTAAAATAGAGGTTATCAAAGAGGGAATCCGTATCCACAGACCCGATCCTTCTGACGGGATCGATGTTTTATCAAAAGTAGGAGGTCTGGACCTGGCGGCTCTGGCAGGTTTTTATCTTGGCTGTGCTTACTGGCGAATCCCGGTGGTTTTGGACGGTCTTATTACCGGGGCGGCGGCTCTGGCTGCGGTAAAGATCTGCCCGGAAGTATTAGCATATCTTTTGGCCTCCCATGTATCCGTAGAACCGGCGGGAAAGGCAGTTTTAGAAAAACTTGGCTTAAAAGCGGCGATCCAGGCAGGAATGTGCCTGGGAGAAGGAACGGGAGCGGCAGCCTTTTTCCCAATGCTTGATATGGCGCTGACTATCTATAGCAAAATGGACACGTTTCAGGATATAAAAGTAAAACCTTACTGTCATTTTAAAGAAGAGGATGAAAACGAGGATAAAGAACAGATATGATACTGATCACTGGCGGCAGTGGAAGCGGTAAATCTGCCTATGGAGAAAAAAGAATACTAGAAGCCGGGGAGATGACCCGGTACTATATTGCCACCATGGAAGTATTTGGGGAAGAAGGCAGGAAAAAGGTAGAACGCCACAAGAAACTTCGCCAGGGAAAAGGATTTATCACCATTGAAAGTCCGAAAGATGTGGGACGGGCAGAAGTGTTGAAGACGATCTGCTCAGGTGGTTCAGACGATCAGAATGGACCTGCAGATTTGGAAGATCCGGAAAAATTGGAAAAAACTGGAAAAAGCAAAAGGGCAGTCCTACTGGAATGCGTTTCCAACCTCACAGCCAATGAAATGTTTGGCAGTTCCTATGGAACAGAGTTAGAACCGGACAGACGTATAGAAGCACTGGCAGAAAAAATCTGCGCTGATATTGCAAAGATCGATGAAACAGCAGACTTTTTCGCAGTGATCACCAATGAAGTAGGCTCTGACGGGGAAATGTATGAAAAAGAGACTTTAGAATATATCCGCCTTCTGGGGCTTGTGAACTGCCGTCTGGCGAAAATGGCATCAGAAGTGGTGGAAGTAGTGTACGGTATACCGGTTATGAGAAAAGGAGCAGAAGCGTAATTATGAAATGGTTGGATTCCTGTCTGATCGCAATTTCCATGTATTCGAAGATCCCTGTGCCCCAGGTAGAGTGGACCAAAGAAAAAATGAGCCATGCCATGTGCTTTTTTCCGCTGGTAGGCGCTATAGAAGGGTGCCTTGTCGGGTTATGGCTGCTGGTCGCAGGACATTTTGATCTGTCTGCAGGAATAAGATTCCTCTGGGCGTCAGCCATTCCTTTTCTTGTAACAGGAGGCATCCACATGGACGGCTTTATGGATACCATGGATGCGGTCCATTCCTACGGAGACAGAACAAAAAAGCTGGAAATATTAAAAGATCCTCATTTGGGGGCTTTTGCAGTGATCTGTGCAGCTGTATATCTGTTATTATATACAGGAAGCATGTATGAATTTTGCGAAAATGCCCAGGGAAGGGCAATGTTTTACCCGGTGCTGTTTTTATTCAGTGAACGGGTGTTCAGCGGCCTTTCTGTAGTCATGTTCCCGTCAGCGAAAAACAACGGGCTGGCAGCAACCTTTTCCCAGGCTTCAGAGAAGAAGCTGGATAAGAAGATTCTGATCCTGTCGCTGGTGCTTCTGGCGGTGCTGGCTTTTGATATCTGGGGCATGGAAGGTCTGATGGTTTATGGTATCTGTCTGGCGCTTCAGGGAGTACTTTTTATCTGGTATTATAAATGGTCAAAAAAGAATTTTGGAGGCATCACTGGGGATCTGGCTGGATTTTTTTTGCAGGCAGAGGAGCTGGTGTGTCTGACTGTAGTAGCATTTTTGTTAAGAATGATGTGAAAATATCTGAGCTTGTAAAAATAAGTTGAAAACAGGGCTATAAACATATGGGAGCCAAAGGAGAAAAATCAGATGATCATGGTCATTGGAGGAAGATGTCAGGGAAAATCTTCTTTCGCAAAAGAGCATTTTAGAAATAGAATACAGGAAAATCTTTGGGAAGATCCAGAGACAGATCACTGGGCAGACGGCGAAACAGCTACCTGGGAAGAGTTTCTTTCTTCCACTTGGTGCCGGAATTTTCATCTGCTGATGCGCCGGATCTTAAAAAAAGATGAGTCGCTGGGATTGCCAGATGAGCAGGAAAAAAGCGTATTTGCAACAACACCTGCAGGTCTTCCGGACTGGAAAAATCTGGCAGAAGCGGTATACACTGCCAATCCAAACCGCATCCTGGTCACGGATGAGATCGGCTACGGCATTGTCCCTATAGACCCCTTTGAACGGGAATACAGGGAAGAAACAGGCCGTATCTGCTGTCTGCTGGCAGAAAAGTCAGAAGAAGTCTGGCGGGTCTGCTGCGGGCTGGGAATGAGACTTAAGTAGAGAGCAAAGGTATAGAACTATAACGTGGTATATGAGAGTATGCGCCAGACGGTATAAAAGAAACGAAAGGATAGTAACATGGAATGGATACAGCTGTGGCGGCTTCATGGGCTGGCCCTTTTAACAGGCAGTGTTTTGGACTGGATTTTTGGAGATCCCTATAATTTTCCCCATATGATACGCTTTATGGGTAATATGATAAGCGGACTGGAAAAGAGACTTCGGAAACTTTTCTTGGAAAAACCACGTCTTGCAGGAACCTGCCTTACCCTGATCATGTGCCTGTTCTGGATCATCGTACCGGGTCTGCTTTTTCATTTCACAGGAAAATATCTGGGCCTGACTGCAAGATTTATCCTGGAAAGCTTTTTCTGCTACCAGCTTCTGGCAGCTAAAAGTCTTTGTGTGGAAAGCATGAAAGTATGCAAAGAACTGAAAAAAGGAGACACAGAAGGGGCCAGAAAGGCAGTTTCCATGATCGTAGGCCGTGACACCCGTGTTTTAGATACAGCAGGCATCACCAGAGCGGCAGTGGAGACAGTGGCGGAAAATACCTCAGACGGCGTGATCGCTCCCTTCCTGTTTATGGCAGTTTTCGGACCGGTTGGCGGTACTTTTTATAAAGCCGTAAACACCATGGATTCCATGATCGGCTATACCAATGACAAATATATTTTATTTGGACGGACAGCTGCAAAACTGGATGACGTATTAAACTTTATCCCGGCCCGCATTTCCGGCTGTCTGCTTACATTAGCGGCATACCTGCTTCCGGGAGCAGACGGAAAAAATGCCTGGCGCATATTTTTAAGAGACCGGCGTAAACATGCCAGCCCCAACTCCGCCCACGGAGAAGCAGCCTGCGCCGGAGCCCTTCATTTACGCCTTGCAGGAGACGCCTGGTATTTTGGAGTATTACATAAAAAGCAGTTTATCGGGGACAACGACAGGGAAATCGTCCCGGAGGACATCTGGAAAGCGTCACTTTTGATGTTTTTGGCAGAAGGGATCATGATGATGTTTCTGGCGGTGATCCTGGTAATAAGATAATAGAAAGAAGGAATTCACATGCATACCAAATATCAACACGGCGGTGACATTTACAGCAACAAAGTTTCCATTGACTATTCCGCCAATATCAACCCATTAGGACTGCCTCAGGGAGTAAAAGAAGAACTGGCCCGTTGTATCGAGGGGCCGGTGTGCTGCGTTTACCCGGACAGCCGGTGTAGAGACCTGGTAAAGGCATTATCAGACTATCATCAGGCGCCTGAGGACTGGATCCTCTGCGGTGACGGGGCGGCAGATCTGATCTTTGGCCTTGCATTTGCCTTAAAGCCGAAAAAGGCCCTGCTTTTAGCTCCTTCTTTTCTGGAATATGAGCAGGCCTTAAAGGCAGTGGACTGTGATATCAGCCTTTTTTATCTGAAGGAGGAAAATGGCTACCGTTTGGATGTAGAGGAACTGTGCGAAACACTGGAGCAGACCAGTGGGCCTCAGGACATGACAGCAGTCGGTTGCTCTGACCAACAGAAATCTGTATCAGCAACACCCCACGGCTATGACATTTTGTTCCTATGCAACCCCAACAACCCCACCGGCATTGCCGTAAAGAAAGAGCAGGTCTTAAAACTGGCAGAAACCTGTGAAAAAACAGGCACCTTTCTGGTTGTGGATGAGTGTTTTGAAGAGTTTTTAGATGAACCGGAAGCTTACAGTATTATTCCATTTTTGGAGAAGCTTCCCCACGTATTTGTGTTAAAGGCATTTACAAAGATCTATGCTATGGCAGGTATGCGTTTAGGCTATGCCCTGTGCAGCGATGAAGACGTATTAACAAAGATCTGTCAGGTAAGACAGCCCTGGTCCGTTTCAGGACTGGCCCAGAGAGCAGGCATTGCAGCCTTAAAAGAGACAGAATATGTATTAAAAACCAGAAAACTGATCCATGAGCAGAGAGAAAAAATGGAGGCAGCGTTGAAAGGACTGGGATATATCGTCTATCCGTCCCAGGCCAATTATATTTTCTTTAAAGAACGGTCCCGGGAAGATATCCCAACCAGCCTCTACGCCCGCATGCTGAACCAGGGTGTCCTCATCCGCAGCTGTTCCAATTATCCCGGTCTGGATGCTTCCTGCTACCGCATCTGCGTAAAAACAGAAGAAGAAAACCGAGAGTTTTTAAATCTGCTTGCAAAGTGCAGTCTTTCATGAAATAGAATGAAATAAGACCATAACCAAGATCCGAGAGAACATCAAGAAAAACAGGAGGAAAACAACATGGCAAGATCCATTATGATACAGGGAACCATGTCCAATGCAGGAAAAAGCCTGATCGTCGCAGGTCTGTGCCGTATTTTCGCCCAGGACGGCTATAAAACAGCGCCTTTTAAATCCCAGAACATGGCCTTAAACTCCTTTATTACAGAAGACGGCCTGGAAATGGGCCGTGCCCAGGTGGTCCAGGCAGAAGCGGCGGGAGTAAAGCCTTCTGCAGACATGAACCCAATTTTATTAAAACCTACTACCGATGTAGGTTCTCAGGTGATCGTAAACGGTGTTTCCATAGGAAATATGCGTGCAAAAGACTATTTTGCCTACAAAAAGCAGCTGATTCCACAGATAATGGAAGCTTACAAACGCTTGGATGAAGCCTATGATGTGATCGTTATTGAAGGAGCGGGAAGCCCGGCGGAAATCAATTTAAAATCCGATGACATTGTAAACATGGGACTGGCTGCCATGGTAGACGCTCCTGTGCTTTTAGTAGGCGATATTGACCGGGGCGGTGTATTTGCCCAGCTTTACGGTACAGTGGCTTTGCTGGAGCCGGAAGAGCGGGCCCGCATCAAAGGCCTGATTGTCAACAAATTCCGGGGCGACAAGACCATTCTGGAGCCGGGGATCAAACAGTTAGAAGACCTTTGCAAGCTGCCGGTAACAGGCGTTGTCCCCTATATGAACGTGGATATTGAAGATGAAGACAGCTTAAGCAGCAAGTTAAAAAACACAAAACAGAAGGGCTGCATCGACATTGCGGTGATCCGTTTTCCAAAAATTTCCAATTTTACAGATATGGACGTATTTGAGCGCATGGACGAGGTATCCATCCGTTATGTTTCAAAGCCAGCAGAATTAAATCAGCCGGATATGGTCATTTTACCGGGAACGAAAAATACCATTGATGACCTGTTGTGGATGCGCCAGAACGGCCTGGAAGCAGCGATCTTAAAACTGGCAGCCCGCCAGGTGCCGGTATGGGGAATCTGCGGCGGCTTCCAGATGATGGGAGAATGGCTGGTGGACGAATATGCCATTGAGTCATCCCATAGAGGCAGAATAAGAGGAATGGGCCTTTTCCCAGTAGAAACCGAATTTGAAGAAGAAAAAGTACGCACCCAGACAGAAGGCCGCTTCGGCGAACTTTACGGGTGTTTCAGGGAACTTTCCGGAAAGAAGCTTACCGGCTATGAGATCCACATGGGCCGTACAAAAAGCAGGGAAAAAGAGCAGCCTCTCTGCCTGTTAAATGGAAAAGAGAACCCAAATGGCAGAGAAACCAAAGGCATCCCCTGTGGCTGGAACCGGAAAAACCTGTATGGTTCCTATGTCCACGGCGTATTTGATGCCCCTGGCATCTGTGAGACCATAGCAACGGCCCTGGCAGCTAGAAAGGGCGTTACCCTGGAAATGGCGGGCCAGATGGATTATAAGGCCTACAAAGAAGAACAGTACGATAAACTGGCAGAAATGCTGCGGGAGAGTCTGGATATGGAAAAAATATATGAGATCATGGGACTAGAAGAGAAAATACAGGTAGAACAGGTGCTTCCGGCGGACATAGAACACAGAAGCTTTGAGATCATCGGGGAAGAGCTAAAAGCCATGGAAAAAGAACTGGATCCGGAACTGGCACCTGTGATCATGCGTGCTATCCACACAACGGCAGATTTTGACTACGCAGATCACTTGAAATTTTCCGAAAATGCAGTAGGAAAAGCAAGAGAGGCCATTAAAAACGGAGCGGTGATCATTACAGATACGAAAATGGGCTGGTCCGGTGTGAACAAAAAAAGGCTGGAAAGCTATGGGGGAGAAGCCATGTGCTTTATGGCTGATGAAGATGTAGCGGCAGAGGCAAAGAAAAACGGCAGCACAAGAGCAGTGGCAAGTATGGATAAGGCGGCAAAGATGTTTGGAGACGGAAAAAGACCTTGTATTTTTGCGATTGGAAACGCCCCCACAGCCCTGATCCGCCTGTATGAGCTGATCCATGAAAACAGGATAAAACCAGCCCTGATCATCGGCGCCCCTGTAGGTTTCGTCAACGTGATCCAGTCCAAAGAACTGATCCTTTCACTAAAAGATACGCCATACATCGTAGCAGAAGGAAGAAAAGGCGGCAGCAACGTAGCAGCAGCTATCTGCAACGCCTTACTCTATGGCATTCAATAAAAATCAATAAGACACAACAGGATTTCCAGAGTATATATTTCCAGAGTACATTAAAGGATAAAGGGGACAGAAAACATGAAACTATATCGTATTATCCTTGTAGATGATGAGGAAGAGGTAAGAAAAAGTATTATCCGCAAGATCAAATGGGAGGAAAACGGCTTTTTAGTAGCAGGAGATGCGGAAAATGGGGAAGATGCCTTAGAAAAGATCGACACCTTGGAGCCGGACCTGATCCTGACCGATATCCGCATGCCTTATATGGACGGCCTGACACTGGCCGAGCGGGTGCGCCAGAAATATCCGTCCGTGAAGATCGTCATTTTCTCCGGTTACGATGACTTTGAATACGCAAAACAGGCCATTAAATTAAATGTGACAGAATACATATTAAAGCCGGTAAACGTAGAAGAACTGACTGCCATTTTACAGAAGATCAAGGCCAATTTAGACCAGGAGATCGAGCAAAAGCGAAATGTAAATCTTCTGCGGGAAAATTATATCAAAAGCCTGCCGATCCTTCGGGAACAGTTTTTAAATGAACTGGTAAACGCACCGGTAGCCGCTGAAAACGTACAGACCCGTTTGAAAGAATATGGCATCCCCCTTTCAGGCGCCCAGAAATGGATCGCGGCAGCTGTAGGCATTGACCGGCCGGAAGAGGAACGGGAAGGAGAACTGGCGATCCATAAAGAAAAGGACCTGATCCCTATTTCCATTATGCAGATCCTGGAGGAAAAACTGGGAAAATACTGCCGTTATTCTATTTTTAACTTCGCGGGCAGCAGCGACGCCCAGATCGGTGTTATCGCAGCCATTGACGAAGACAATTCCCAGACCGGGCTTACCGCTGTATTAAGCGATATCTGCAAGGAGACCAGAAAGATCCTTGCAGTGCCTATTACCATTGGTATCGGCCACAGTACCCAGGACTTAGGCATGATCTGCGAGTCCTACAAGGACGCAGTCAATGCTTTAGGCTATAAGGCAATCGTAGGAGCAGGAAATACCATTTACATCAATGATGTAGAGCCGGTAAGCAGGGGAAAGCTGCAGTTTGACAGCAAAGATGAGGCGGAGCTGGTAGGCGCTGTCAAATTCGGCCCCCAGGAAAAGATCGAAGAAGTAGTACATAAAATTGCCGACAAGATCAGCGACGCCAAGGTGCATCAGCGCCAGTGCCAGACCTATATGTTAAGCGTGTTAAACTGCATGATCCAGCTGGTGCAGATGTATGATCTGGACATGGAGACCATTTTCCAGGGAGAGTCCAATCTGAATGAGGCTTTTGCCCTGATCTCCAGCACCCAGAAAAAGGAAGATTTTGTAAAATGGCTTCGGCAGGCAGCCATTGCAGTGAACCAGTCTGTAAATACAGAGCGTGACAACACCACAAAACAGGTGATCCAGGAAGCCAGACAGTACATTATGGACAATTATCAGGATGCAGACCTGTCTGTGGAGAAGATCTGCCGCCACCTGCATATGAGCCCGGCGTATTTTTCCACCATGTTTAAGAAAGAAACAGGAAAGACTTATGTGGCCTATCTTACAGAGGTGCGCCTGGATAAGGCAGTGGAACTTTTAAATAAAACAGATGATAAGACCTATGTGATCGCGGCAAAAGTAGGCTATCAGGAGCAGAATTATTTCAGCTACGTGTTTAAGAAACGTTTCGGCATTTCACCTACAAAATTTAGAGGAGCAAAATAATGTTTTTGAAACAGGAAAAACACAGGCTTCAAAATGCCAGTTTCCGTTCCATTATCTTTATGTATTTCACCATTACCGCTCTGGCAGCCAGCGTTTTTATCGGCGTTTCCCTATATGGACGGCTGTCAGGGCAGATGACCTCGGCTCTTCAGGAAGAAAACCACATCCTGATCAACCAGCTGGGCCGCTCCATGGACTCCTATCTGCGCCTGGTAATGAAGCTTTCTGACTCCCTTTATTATGGCGTGATCAAAAATGCAGACCTTTCCGACGGTTCCATTAACGGGGAGATCACCCTTCTTTATGACAATAATAAAGACAACGTGGAAAATATCGCTCTTTTTTCCAAAGAAGGAGAGTTGCTGGAGTCCGTTCCTGCGGCGAGACTTAAAAACAATGCCCAGGTAGCAGATCAGGACTGGTTTACGGCAGCTTTGGACAAAACAGAAAACCTTCATTTTTCCATGCCTCATGTACAGCATATTTTTGATACAGCGGACAGTCAGTACCGCTGGGTGGTGTCGGTGGCAAGAGCCGTGGAGATCACAGACGGCCCTTATACGGACCAGGGCGTTCTTCTCATCGACCTGCGTTACAACAGCTTAGAGCAGCTGTTTGACGGAATGAACCTGGCAAAAGGGGGCTATGTATATCTTACAGACAGCAACGGCGAACTGATCTATCACCCGGACGGCCAGCTGATCAGTTCCGGCATTGTCACAGAGAATAATTACGATACCGCCATTTTAAGGGACGGAAACTATCAGGAACAATGGCAGGGGCAGACCCGCATGGTTTCGGTAAAAACTGTGGGATATACAGGCTGGAAGATCGTAGGCGTTATGCCTCTTGATACCGTATCCTTAAATGCAATTAAGACGCGTATCCTCATTGTGTTCATTATTGCCCTGGTGTTGTTTATTTTGACTATCATCAACTCCTATATTTCTTCCCGTATTACAGATCCTATTAAAGAGCTGGAAAAATCCGTCAATCAGATTGAGGAAGGAAATTTGGAAACGGAAGTTTATACAGGGGGATCTTACGAGATCCAGCATCTGGGAAAATCCATACAAAATATGGCAAGGCAGATCAAGCGTCTTATGGATGATATTGTGGCAGAGCATGAGTCCAAACGAAAAAGCGAGTTTGATACCCTGCAGTCCCAGATCAATCCCCATTTCCTTTACAATACGCTGGATATCATTGTGTGGATGATCGAAAATGAGAAGCAGTCAGAGGCAGTGAAGGCAGTGACTGCTCTTGCTCGTTTCTTCCGCATCAGTTTAAGTAAGGGAAAAAGCATTATCCCGGTGCGGGATGAGTTAGAGCATGTACGGAACTACCTGATGATCCAGCATATGCGCTATAAAAACAAATTTTCCTATTCCATTGAGGCAGAGGATGAGGTATTAGGACTTGCCAGCTTAAAGCTGATCCTGCAGCCTATGGTGGAAAATGCTATTTATCATGGAATGGAATTTATGGACGGTGACGGCGAGATCAAAATACGGGCCTGGAAAGAAGATGATGACCTTTACTTAAGCGTAGAGGACAATGGACTTGGCATGACCGAAGAACAGGTAGAACGCCTGTTTACAGATACCAGCCATGTTCCTTCCAGACGTGGCTCCGGCATTGGGGTAAAGAACGTAAATGAGCGGATCCACCTGTATTTTGGCAAAAATTACGGCCTTTCCATTGAGTCAGAGCCGGATGAGGGAACCACAGTACGGATCCACCTTCCTGCGGTCCCTTATGAAGAAGCAGTAGGAAAGGAGGAGAAACATGCCTAAGCGGGAAAAAATACTTTTATGCGTGGGCGGGGCATTCCTGATCCTTTTATTCCTACTGTCCTCCACAGACCTGATCATAAAAGAGCGGGCTGTGCAGATCGACTCCATTTCCGTGATCTTAAGCGAAGACACCGACGATTACTACCAGAATTTTAGAAAAGGAATGGAAAAAGCGGCTACAGACCTGCGAAGTGATGTAAGACTGATCACTCTTTATGACCGGAAGGATCTTGACCAGCAGATCGAACTGACTGCCAGAGAGATCCGCGACGGTGCAGGGGCTGTGGTCGTCGAACCGGCAGAGGCAAAAGGTGCAGTCATGGCCCTGGAAGGATTAAATCCAGGCTGCCCCGTGATCTTTGTGGGAGCTTCTTCCCCCAGCGATTTTGTAACAAATTCCATTCTCATTGATTATTTTGAAGCAGGACATATCCTGGGAGAGCAGGCAGCAGAGAAATGCCAGTCAGGAGAAAAGATATGTCTCTTTACCCAGAGAATGGCTTATAACGGTGCACAGGATGCTTACGAGGGCATCTGCTCTGTTTTAAATGAGAAAGGGATCCAGTATGAATTATATGAGGCCAAAGAGGGAAATACCTTCCGCCAGGTGATCGAAAACACGGTCTATCCGGGAAATGGCCAGGTAGAGGTAATAGCACTGGATGTACAGTCTTTAGACCAGACAGCAGGCATTTTAAATGAAAGCTCTGTTTACAGGGAACATGTATCTGCCCTTTATGGCATTGGTTCCACCACAGGTATCTTAAAATATCTGGATCAGGGCATTATTGACGGCCTTGTGACCTACGACCAGTTCAGTCAGGGGTATTTAAGCATAAAAAATGCAGTGGAAGCCATTCACGGAAGCAGACAGAAGCAGGAGACTCTGTTAGATCCGGTCTATCTGGACCAGAAAGAACTGGCATCCGGCGCTTATGAAAAAATGCTCTATCCAATGGAGTGATCCAAGGGGGAAAAACAATGAAGAAAACAAAAGGAACCGGGGCAATGCTTTTTAGCGTGATCGCAGTTGTGCTGATCATCGGTCTGATCATTTTTGTGGGAAACGGAGCTAAAAAAGAGACAGCGTCCAAGGAAATCCGTGTAGGACTTCTTCTTTACCGGGGAGATGATACCTTTATCAGCACCCTGCGCTCTTATATTGAAGAAAAAGCAAAAGAATATGAGCGGACAGAGGGCATCAAGGTAACTCTGGATATTTTAGATGCAAAAAGCAATCAGAATACCCAGAATAACCAGGTAGATCGGTTGTTAGAGATAGGTTGTGATGCTTTATGTGTAAATATCGTAGACCGTTTTGCAGCTTCCATTGTTATTGACAAGGCTATGGCAGCAGATGTGCCTGTGATCTTCTTTAACAGAGAACCGGTAGAAGAGGATATGAACCGGTGGGAGAAGCTTTATTATGTAGGGGCAGATGCAAAGGAGTCTGCCGTATTAGAGGGACAGATCCTGGTAGACGCTTATAAGAAAGATCCGGAAAGCCTGGACCGCAACAGGGACGGAACGGTCAGCTATGTGCTGTTAGAAGGGGAGAGCAATCATCAGGACTCCCTGATCCGTACAGAATGGTCCATCCAGACATTAAAAGACGGCGGAGTACCCTTAGAGAAGATCACAGGCGGCATTGCCAGCTGGGAGCGCAGCCAGGCATCTGCTATGATGGAGCAGTGGCTGACGGAACATCCGGATCAGATCGAACTGGTCATCTGCAATAATGACGATATGGCTTTAGGAGCCATTGACGCTATTGAACGGGCGGGCATCCTTCCGGGGACCATTAAATTGGTGGGGATCGATGCAACACCTCCTGGGGTGGAAGCGCTAAAGAACGGAAAACTCTTTGGAACCGTGGCAGCAGATAAAGAAGGCTATGCCCATGCTATTTTCGGGATCGCTGCCTCTTTAAGCCGAGGACTTCCTGTTGATGAGGGTATAAAACTGGAAAATGGGAAGTATTTCTGGTGCAGCCAGAAGTGGATCACCCAGGAAGATGCAGCGGAAACTGACGACAAATGACAGGAAATAATAAAAATTTTCAGCAATAATGTAAAATCAAAGAAATTTCATAATACTCCTTAAAAAATCTTATGGAAAAATGCACAATCGGGACTTATAATGTGCTTGTCGTTAAGGAAAATGCACCAAAACGATAAAAACAAAATCATATGTATAGGGAGGATTACAATTATGAGATTAGTTAAGAAAGTTACAGCAGCAGCTATGGCATCCGCAATGGCACTTTCACTGGCAGCATGCGGCGGCGGAAGCACCGCTACAACAGCAGCAGCTACCGAAGCAGCAAAAGAGACTGAGGCAGCAAGCGAAGCAGCTACCGAGGCAGCCAAGGAAGCAGCAGAGACCGCAGCAGAAGCAACTGGAACAGCAGATGTTGCTGATAAGAAAGTGGGCATCAGCATTTATAAATTTGATGACAACTTCATGACTCTGTACAGACAGGAACTGCAGCGTTACCTGACCGAAGACTTAGGCTTCAAGCCAGAGAACGTAGTTATCCAGGATGGTAAGGGCGATCAGGCAGAGCAGACCAACCAGATCAACAACTTCATTACCCAGAAGTATGATGTTCTGATCCTGAATCTGGTACAGGCTTCTTCCGCTCCAGAGATTACAGATCTTTGTAAAGATGCAGGAATCCCTGTTGTTTACATCAACCGTGAGCCGGATGAGGCAGAAGAGCAGAGATGGGTTGACGAAAAGATCAACGCTACATACGTAGGCTGCGACGCTAGACAGTCCGGTACCTATCAGGGCGAAGAAATCTTAGAGACAGAGACTAAGGGCGATATCAATGGTGACGGAAAAGTTTCCTACATCATGATCCAGGGCGACCCGGAGAACGTAGATGCTCAGTACAGAACTGAATTCTCTGTTAAAGCATTAACAGATGCCGGTATGGAAGTAGAAGAGCTTTTAAAGCAGCGTGGTGACTGGGATCAGGCTAAGGCTCAGCAGATCGCACAGGATGCTTTAAACCAGTACGGCGATCAGATCGAAGTTATCTTCTGCAATAACGATGCAATGGCACTGGGCGCTTTACAGGCGATCGAAGCAGCCGGACGTAAGGTAAATGAAGATATCTACTTAGTAGGTGTAGATGCTCTGACCGAGGCAGTTCAGAACGTTATCGATGGCAAGCAGACCGGTACTGTATTTAACGATCACTTCTCACAGGCTAAGGCAGCAGCAGACGCAGCTGTTCAGTTTATCAGCGGCGAAGAAGTTGACGCCAAGATCCCTGTTGACTATATCAAGGTTACTAACGCAAACGCACAGGAAATCCTTGACAAGTTAAAATAAGTTATCGTCAATCGGTTATTTATCGGGTGTGCGGGTTATTCCGTCACACCCGATTTTTACAGGAAATATGCTTAAGAGGCATTGAGAAGTGTCGCAGGAATGGAAAGGAGTAACGGGATGGCAGAGCAGTACAGACTGGAAATGACAGGAGTCAGTAAAAGCTTCCCCAATGTAAAGGCGCTGGATGGGATCAACTTAAAAGTGCGTCCCGGAACCGTACATGCGCTGATGGGGGAAAACGGCGCCGGAAAATCTACGCTTATGAAATGTCTTTTCGGCATTTATAAGATGGATAAAGGACAGATTTTTATTGATGGTGAAAAAACGGAGATAAGTAATCCGGATGATGCATTGCGCAAGGGCCTGGCAATGGTCCATCAGGAGCTTCAGCCGGTACCGGACCGCTCCATTGCAGAAAATATGTATCTGGGAAGATATCCCATGAAAAGTGTGGGTCCGCTGAAAATGGTGGATCATAAGACCATGAACAGCGAAGCTGAGAAATGGTTAAAAGACGTAAGGATGGATTTTGATCCTAAAGCAAAACTGGGAACATTGTCCATCGGACAGATGCAGTCGGTAGAGATCGCAAAAGCAGTCAGCCAGCATGCAAGGCTTGTAATCTTAGATGAACCCACTTCTTCTCTGACTGATAATGAAGTTGAAGCACTGTTTCGTATTGTCCGGGATTTGAAATCCAGAGGTGTCTCTATGATATATATCAGTCACAAGATGGCTGAGATCCGTCAGATAGCAGATGATATCACCATTATGCGAGACGGTACTTATGTGGGTTCCTGGAAGGTAAAAGATATTTCTGATGACGAGATCGTAAAGCAGATGGTTGGGCGGGAGCTGACCAATGTATATCCTCCAAAGGAAGACTACAGAACAGAAGAGACTGTTTTGAAGGTAGAACATCTGTGCAGTATTCATGAACGTTCCTTCCAGGATTGCTCCTTTGAATTAAAAAGGGGAGAGATCCTTGGATTTGGCGGTCTGGTAGGAGCTCAGAGAACAGAACTGATGGAAGCAGTCTTTGGCATGAGGCATATTGCCGGCGGTACAGTAGAAGTCCTTGGAAAGAGAGTAAATATCAGAAAGCCGGAAGATGCCATTGCCAATTCCATGGGTATGATCACAGAGAACCGCCGCGGTACCGGCATCTTAGGCTGTTTGAGCATCAATGATAACACTGCGATCGCTTCTTACAAGAATTATACGATCAACGGAGTGATCGATCAGAAAAAAGTAGATGCAGTTGTAAAGAACAGTATCAAGAAGCTGAATATTAAAACTCCCAGCGGAAAGACATTGATCCGGACTCTTTCCGGCGGTAATCAGCAAAAGGTCATCATCGCCCGCTGGCTGGCCAATAATCCGGATATCCTGATCATGGATGAACCTACAAGAGGTATTGACGTAGGTGCCAAGTATGAGATCTATCAGATCATGATCGATCTGGTAAAACAGGGCAAGTCCATTATCATGATTTCTTCTGAAATGCCGGAGCTGATCGGTATGTCCAACCGCATCATTGTGATGTGTAACGGACATATCACCGGTGAAGTAGAAGGGGAAGAAGCAACCCAGGAGAGAATTATGTCCTTTGCGACACAATTCGACCTTCAGGGAAAATCAACCACAGAGTCCAAGCAGGAGGATTAAGCCATGGCAGCGAAAAAATTTAATTTAAAGGATTTCCTTATCAATAACGGAATTATAGTCGTTCTGGTGTTGTTAGCCATCTACACCGGTATCATGCAGCCCACATTTGTGTCCGGCTCTAACTTAAAGAATATTGCTCTTAACGTAGCGCCGCGTTTCATCATCGCCTGCGGCGTATCCGGGTGTCTGATCACTAAGGGTACCGACCTTTCTGCAGGACGTATGGTAGGTCTGTCTGCCTGCCTGGCAGGCACCTTGCTTCAGAAAGCAGATTACAGCGGCAAGTTTTTCCCTAATATGCCGTTTTACGGTATATGGTGGGTAGCCGTTGTACTTCTTATCTGTGTTGTTGTATGTGCTGTTTTTGGTGCCATCAATGGTGTTGTGGTTTCTTATTTGCAGGTTCCTGCATTTATCGGAACATTAGGCATGCAGTTGATCGTATATGGTGTCTGCCTGGTCTACACCAACGCAACTCCTATCGGCGGTTATCGTGCAGCTTATACAGAGGTTGCAAAGGGACAGCTGTTTGGTTTTATCCCATATCTGTTTTTAATTGCTCTGGCGATCGGTCTTGTAATGTGGTTTGTATATAACAAGACACCTCACGGTAAATATATGTATGCTATCGGCGGAAATGAGCAGGCGGCAGAAGTTTCCGGTGTAAATACAAAGAAAACAAAGATCATCATCTATATTACGGCAGCAGCATGCTACGCACTGGCCGGTTTCCTGGTAGGCGCTAAATCCGGCGGTTCCTCAGTAAACATGGGCAACGGCTGGGAGTTGGAAGCAATCGCAGCCTGCACCATCGGCGGTGTATCTGTAAACGGTGGTATCGGCCGTATCTCCGGTGTTCTTATCGGTGTTCTGGTATTCGAGATCTTAAAGACCTGCTTACAGTATCTGGGTGTTGATACAAACTACCAGTACATTGCACAGGGTATCGTTATCGTAGTTGCAATTGCACTGGATATCAGAAAGTACATTGCTAAGAAGTAATAATTAACTCATAATATGATACCAGGGTCAAAAGGTCTAAAATCCGACGCGAGCTTGCTTGCAGGAGGAGTTTTGACCTTGGGACCCGCCAAAAACATGAGTAAG
>CAVDQU010000021.1:2229-26874 GCA_963611035.1 Agathobaculum sp. | reverse complement strand
ACCCAGGAGACAATTATAATAGAAGAAACAAAAGAGCAGGAGACAGAACCTGAAAAAGAAACGTATCAGTCACCTTATGATTTTGATGTGCTGAAAGAGGAAAATCCAGATACCATAGGATGGATCCATATCCCGGATACTAAGGTCAGCTACCCCATCGTTCAGGGAACGGATAATGATTTTTACCTGAAACATGATTTCCACGGGGAAGCAAGCGTTGCAGGAAGCATTTATCTGGATTATGAAAGTGAAGGAGATTTTGAAGGAAGAAATAATATCCTTTACGGCCACAATATGAAGAACGGAAGCATGTTCAAGGATATTGTCCGTTATAAAGATCCTTCTTATTTTAAAGAGCATCAGTACTTCTCTATTTATACGCCAGAACGGGAGATCCGTTTAAAAGCAGTATCCTGTTATTATGGAGAGGCAAAGCCTATTGTGCGCAAGACCCGCTTTAAGAGTCAGGAAGCATTTGATGAGTTTGTAAAAGAAATGATCGCCCCATGCTCTTATGCAGAACCGGTGGAGTATCCGGTAAAGGCGCTGTATACACTGGTGACCTGCAGCTACGAGATCAATGACGCCAGGACCTTTTTATTTGCTGTAGAAGTAGATGAAAATGGAAATGAGATCACAGCCGATGAAGAATATCAGCAGAAGATGACAGATCTGATGATCAAAAAGGCCGATGAAGCAAAGGCAGCTTCTGAGGCAGCTGAGAAAAAATAGGCAGAAATAACAGTATATGGTATTGTTAAAATAAAAATTACTATTGGAAAAGCGGAACAGTTATGCTATACTAAGCGGGAAAAATGCTGAAATTATACAGATATCAGCAGTCAGGAAGGCTGTTTCGCGAAAGAAGCCAAGGAAAACGAAGAAGTCATACCTGTAGCGGGTATGACTTTTTGTGTTCAGGATCCGGCATTTTTTGCAGAACGGACTTTCAAAAATACAGGCAAAGAGGAGAGAACGATTATGAAAAGAAACGTAATGAGAACAATGAGCCTGGCATTTGCAGGTGTAATGGCAGCAGGTGCATTAACAGCATGCGGCGGAAGCAATACTGCAGCTACTACAGCAGCTCCGGCAGAGCAGACAACTGCAGCAGGAGAGAGTGCAGCAGAGGAGACCACAGAAGCTTCCGGCGAAAAGAAAGTTTTAAAGGTAGCTATGGAGTGTGCATATGCACCATATAACTGGACACAGCCAGATGACTCCAACGGCGCTGTACCGATCAACGACAGCAACGAATATGCTTATGGATACGATGTTATGATGGCTAAGAAAATCTGTGATGAGTTAGGATATGATCTGCAGATTGTACGTCTTGACTGGGATTCCCTGATCCCTGCTGTAAGTACCGGACAGGTTGACTGCGTTATTGCTGGCCAGTCCATTACAGAAGAGCGCAAGCAGGCAGTTGATTTTACAGAGCCATATTACTATGCAACCATTGTTACTCTGGTTAAGAACGGCAGCAAGTATGCTGATGCAAAGAGCGTAGCTGATCTGGCTGGCGCTACCTGTACTTCCCAGCAGAGCACCATTTGGTATGATACCTGCCTTCCACAGATCCAGGATGCAAATATCTTAGCCGCAACAGCAAGTGCACCAGATATGCTGATGTCCTTAAATGCTGACAAGTGTGACCTGGTTGTAACTGACCAGCCAACTGGTAAGGGAGCTTTAGTTGCTTATCCAGATTTCAAGCTCCTTGAGTTTGGCGGCGGCGAAGATGATTTCCAGGTAACTGACGAAGATATCAACATTGGTATTTCCTTAAAGAAGGGCAATACTGAGTTAAAGGATGCTATTGACAGTGTTCTGTCCAAGATGACAAAAGATGATTTCTCTGCAATGATGGATGAGGCAATTTCCGTACAGCCTCTGGCAAACTAATTGAAGAGATAAAAAGGAGAAAGTTATGCCAACAGATTTTTTGGGCCGTGTAATGGTCGTATTCAACCGCTACGGCATGTCTATGCTGCAGGGTGCAGGCGTAAGCTTAAAGATCGCATTAGTAGGTACGCTGGTGGGCTGTCTCATCGGCTTTGCCGTAGGTATTATCCAGACCATTCCTTCTGAAAAAGGGGACAATCCTTTAAAGAAGGGATTTTTATGGGTGGTACGCCTGATCTTAAATGCCTATGTAGAGTTCTTCAGGGGTACACCTATGATGGCCCAGGCTATGTTTATCTACTATGGCCTTATGCCTTTACTGGGGATTAATTCTACCATTACTCAGGCTGCTTATTTTATCTTATCCATTAATACAGGTGCCTATATGGCAGAAACTGTACGAGGCGGTATCCTTTCTATTGATCCGGGACAGACTGAGGGAGCAAAATCCATTGGTATGACCCATGTTCAGACCATGATCTACGTTATCCTGCCTCAGGCTCTCCGTAATCTGATGCCTCAGATCGGCAACAACCTGATCATCAATATCAAGGACAGCTGCGTACTTTCTGTTATTGGTGTGGCAGAGCTGTTATATAAGACAAAGGCAGCTGCAGGCGCTCTTTACATGAACTTTGAGACTTATACCATTACCATGATCATGTACTTTATCATGACATTTACCTGCTCCAGACTGCTGCGTCTGTGGGAGAAGAAAATGGATGGTGCAGACAATTTCGACCTGGCAACTACCGATACACTGGCTTATACCAGCGGTATGTACCGTTACCCGGATGATAAGAAGGAGGAGCAGTAATGAGCGAAAAGATTTTGGAGATCCGCCATTTAAGCAAGACCTTTGGCACCAATCTGGTCTTAAAGGATATTGATTTTACAGTAAACAGCAAGGATGTTACCTGTATTATCGGAGCTTCCGGTTCTGGCAAGTCCACATTGCTTCGCTGTTTAAACTTACTGGAAACACCTACTACCGGCGAGATCTTATATCATGGAAATAATATTGCCGATGCAAAGGTAAATGCCCCGAAATACCGTTCCAGAGTTGGTATGGTATTCCAGAGCTTTAACCTGTTCAACAACATGACTGTTCTTGAGAACTGCATGGTGGGACAGGTAAAGGTGTTAAAGAAGGGCAAGGAAGAGTCAAAGCAGAAGGCTATGTATTATCTGGAAAAAGTTGGCATGGCTCCTTATATCAATGCAAAACCAAGACAGCTTTCCGGTGGTCAGAAACAGCGTGTAGCTATTGCAAGAGCCCTGGCTATGGAGCCGGAGGTACTGCTGTTTGACGAGCCTACATCTGCCCTGGATCCGCAGATGGTTGGAGAGGTTCTGGAAGTTATGCGAAAGCTGGCAAAAGAAGGTCTGACCATGATCATCGTTACCCATGAGATGGCATTTGCAAGAGATGTATCCACTCATGTTGTGTACATGGCAAATGGCGTGATCGTGGAAGAGGGAACACCGGCTGAGATCTTTGCAGATCCTCAGAAAGAGCAGACGAAGGAATTCCTTGGAAGATTTATGCATGAGAAATAGAGGGTGAATAGGGAAAAAGCCTATGCAGGCTGCCACGGTGGGCAGCGGCATGGGCTTTTTCTTTTGCTGAATTTGAGGTTTCACTCCTCCGCCGTTAGGCGGAGTGAGAGTGGAGATTCAACTGCGATTTGTTGGATTTACAACGTAATGTGTGCAGAGAAAAACAAGCGGCTGCGTTAGCAGACATTTGTTTTTCGCAAACCATTAACGAACGAATCGTCTGCGCAGCAGACAGATGAGCGCGTCAGCGCGGGATTCGTGAGTATACATAGGGGTAAATATCCTCATATGCCTCCACTTCCGCTTCATCCTGTGGCAGCACCGGGATCAGGCCGGTGCAGTCGGTAGCGGAGCAGGCCTGGATGTCGGAGTCATCAAAGGGATTTGTGGATGCATTGTTTTTTAGATCGGTTTTGTCTTTAAACTTATATTTTTCCATAAAAAAACACCTCCTGTAAACAGCGTGTGGATCAGGGATACGTGATCTGGTCTGCTGTAAACAGGATGTGTTTTTTTGATCGTTTTTATTCAGTCAGGACGATCCGTTGTGGTTGATTACTTGTCCTGATGTTTTAAAGCTGCTCCAATAAAGCCCTTAAACAGCGGATGTGGGCGGTTTGGACGGGACTTAAGTTCTGGATGAGCCTGTGTTCCTAAGAACCATGGATGATCTGGCAGTTCGATCATTTCTACGATACGGTTGTCAGGAGACATACCGGATAACATCATGCCGTGGTCAGTAAGGAACTTTCTGTAGTCATTGTTTACTTCGTAACGATGTCTGTGGCGCTCATGGATGGTCTCTTCGCCGTAAAGGCCATATGCCTTAGAATTTTTATCCAGAACACATGGATAGGAACCAAGCCTTAAAGTACCACCGATGTCTTCCACGCCGTCCTGGTCTGGCATCAGGTGGATCACAGGATGTGTGGTAGCCGGGTCTAATTCCACGCTGTGGGCATCATTCCAGCCGATCACGTCTCTTGCAAATTCTACGATAGAAAGCTGCATGCCAAGGCAGAGGCCAAGGAATGGAACCTGGTGCTCTCTTGCATAGCGGATCGCGCAGATCATACCATCGATACCGCGGTCACCAAAGCCGCCTGGTACCAGGATGCCGTCAACGTCACCTAACTTTTCGTCAACATTTTCAGGGCTTACAGTCTCAGAATCAATCCATTTAATGTGTACCTGTGCCCTGTTGGCAACGGCGCCGTGCTTTAATGCTTCTACAACAGAGATATAAGCGTCATGAAGCTGTGTATATTTTCCTACCAGTGCAACGGTTACGTCTTTTTCAGGATGCTTCCATGCATCGATCATAGCAGACCAGTCTTTTAAGTCTGGTTCCGGGCATGGCAGATTTAAACATTCGCAGGCAACCTGTGCCAGATGTTCTTCTTCCATTACAAGAGGAACTTCATAGAGAACTTCTACGTCAAGGTTCTGGAGAACATGGGATTTTGGCACGTTGCAGAAAAGTGCGATCTTGCCCTTAATATTATCATCCAACGGATGATCAGAACGGCATACAAGGATATCCGGCTGGATTCCCATTCCCTGCAGATCTTTTACACTTGCCTGGGTTGGTTTGGTCTTTAATTCTTCGGATGCTTTTAAATAAGGGATAAGGGTGACGTGGATGAGACAGGTGTTGCCTGGGCCAACATCATGCTGGAACTGGCGGATCGCCTCTAGGAATGGCTGACTTTCGATGTCGCCAACAGTACCGCCAACTTCGATGATGGCGATCTCGGTTTCGTTATCATTATAATTGCGGTGGAAACGGCTCTTGATCTCGTTGGTGATATGTGGGATAACCTGTACCGTACCTCCGCCAAAGTCTCCACGGCGCTCTTTCTGCAGAACGGTCCAGTAAACCTTACCGGTAGTTACGTTGGAATTTTTGGTCAGGCTTTCATCAATGAAACGCTCATAGTGTCCAAGGTCAAGGTCAGTTTCAGCGCCGTCATCTGTGACAAAGACTTCGCCGTGCTGTACCGGGTTCATGGTACCTGGGTCGATGTTGATGTAGGGATCAAATTTCTGCATGGTAACTTTGTAACCTCTGGCTTTTAAAAGACGGCCAAGGGAAGCAGCAGTAATGCCTTTTCCAAGTCCGGATACAACGCCGCCGGTTACGAATACGTATTTTACTGGCATAGTGGGGAACCTCCTTTAGTGTTAGTTGGGTATAGGTTTTTGTTTACTTTTTTTTAAAAAACTAATACATTATACAACTATGGAACTTATAAATCTAGGGAGTTTTTTGAAAAAATTGCAAAAATCTTAAAAAACTAAGAATCTAAAGTGGAGATGAAGGGGAAAATCCGGGCTTTGTTTTCAGAATTTTAATAGTTCTTTCCTTGATTTATGGTTAGACTCACATTATAATAGAAAAGAATAGGCTCTGGCACGTTTTATGCGTGCAACAAATGCCTGTTAGAGGGAGAATTTATACAGTATGGATAATAACAACAAACAGAATCAGAACAGTAATTGGCAGACCATTACCATGCTGGTTGTTGCGGCATTGCTGACGATCCTGATCGTGGGCTGGATGAACTCCACTGTCAACGCCAGACAGCGCCAGGAACTGTCTTACAATGAATTTGTAAACATGGTGGAAAATGGCAAGGTGGAATCTATCAGCGTTGGAAGCACCATTATCGAGGTGAAGCCAAAGGCAGATGACACCAACTATTCCCAGCAGATGAAATATTATGTAGTGCGTCTGGAAGGGGATTACAAGTTTGTAGACCGTATTTTAAAGAATAACGTTGTTACAAACCGGGAAAATAATACTTCCAATGCATTGATGTTAGAGATATTAAGTTATGCGCTTCCATTCCTGTTCTTGCTGTTCATTATGAACTTTACAATGAAGCGTATGGGCGGCGGCGGAATCATGGGCGTAGGCAAGAGCAACGCCAAGATGTATGTCCAGAAGGAAACGGGAATTACCTTTAAGGATGTAGCTGGTGAAGATGAGGCAAAGGAATCTTTAACTGAGATCGTGGATTTCCTTCATAATCCTGGAAAATACACCAAGATCGGTGCAAAGCTTCCGAAAGGCGCCCTGTTAGTAGGCCCTCCAGGAACTGGTAAGACCCTTCTTGCAAAGGCAGTAGCCGGTGAAGCACATGTACCATTTTATTCCCTGTCAGGTTCTGACTTTGTGGAAATGTTCGTAGGTGTGGGTGCATCCCGTGTCCGCGACCTGTTTAAAAATGCTACAGAAAATGCTCCATGTATCATCTTTATCGATGAGATCGATGCCATTGGACGCAGCCGTGACAGCCGTATGGGCGGAAATGATGAGCGTGAGCAGACATTAAACCAGCTGCTTTCCGAGATGGACGGTTTTGACTCTACAAAGGGACTTTTAGTTCTTGGCGCTACCAACCGTCCGGAGATCCTGGACCCGGCTCTTTTACGTCCAGGCCGTTTTGACCGCCGTGTAGTTGTAGATAAACCAGACTTAAATGGACGTATCAGTATTTTAAAGGTACATTCCAAGGATGTATTATTAGATGAGACAGTAGATTTTAAGGAGATCGCTCTTGCAACCTCCGGCGCAGTTGGTGCAGACCTTGCAAACATGATGAATGAGGCTGCCATCAACGCAGTTAAGAACGGCAGAAATGCAGTTTCCCAGAAGGATCTGTTTGAGGCGGTGGAGGTTGTCCTTGTTGGTAAGGAGAAGAAGGACCGCATTATGAGCAAGGAAGAGCGCCGCATTGTATCTTACCATGAGGTAGGACACGCTTTAGTCAGCGCCCTGCAGAAACATTCTGAGCCAGTCCAGAAGATCACCATTGTTCCAAGAACTATGGGCGCTTTGGGATATGTTATGAATGTCCCGGAAGAAGAGAAATATTTAAGTACCAAGAAGGAATTAGAGGCAAGACTGGTTGAATTAATGGGCGGCCGTGCAGCTGAGGAGATCGTTTTTGATACAGTTACCACAGGCGCTGCCAATGATATCCAGCAGGCTACCAATCTGGCAAGAGCTATGGTCACCCAGTATGGTATGTCTGAAAAATTCGGACTTATGGGCCTTGAAAGCCAGGAGAACCAGTATCTTACCGGCCGTACTGTATTAAACTGCGGTGATGCCACAGCAGCAGATATTGACCAGGAAGTTATGAAGATCCTGAAAAATGCTTACGATGAGGCAAAGCGTCTTTTAAGCGATGACAGGGAAGCCATGGATAAGATCGCAGCCTTCCTGATCGAGAAAGAGACCATTACCGGTAAGGAATTTATGAAGATCTTCCGTGAGGTAAAGGGACTGCCGGAGCCGGATGAGAAGAAGGAAGAGGGCGAAGGCGTGCCGGATACAGAGCATCTGGGGAAGACAGATGCAGCGGAGAATGCTGAGGCAGAGAATACTGAAGCAGAAAATGCTGGAACGGAGCATGTTGCAGAAACTTCTTCTGAAGAAAAGCTGGTAGAGCAGCCTGGTGAAGAAGCATAAGATTAAAACTGAAAATTGAGCTATGGATCTATGAGGACAGTCAGAAATGGCTGTCCTTTTTGTATAAAAGTCTTGCGAATATATCCGCGTTTTTGTATAATATTATTAAAAAAATAACGGAAATTTTGGAAAAAGGAGGCACGTTTATGGATAATCGTTATGTAAAGATCTTTGCATCGGGAAGTAAGGCACCTCTTAAGGCAACACCGGGACATTTTGCTACTAATCATGCCCATATTAATTATTACCTGGACATGACCACTCTTAAGACCAGACTCAGCGAAGCACAGGAGGTTGCAAAGCATCTGGCGGAGCGCTTTTTGTTTGATAAGGCAGTGGATACCATTGTGTGCCTGGAAGGGACACAGGTGATGGGAGCATATCTGGCAGAGGAACTGACCAGGGCCGGAGTTCTTTCCACCAATGCCCACAAGACCATTTATGTGATCACTCCGGAGTATAACAGCAACAGCCAAATGGTATTTAGGGAAAATATTTTACCTATGGTCCATGGGAAAAATGTGGTGATCCTTACGGCAGTTGTGACAACGGGACTGAGCCTGAATAAGAGTATTGAGGCGATCCAGTATTATGGCGGAAAGCTGCAGAGCGCAGCGGCTGTGTTCAGTACGCTGGATGAACTGAATGGATGCCCGATCACGTCGATCTACAGCCCGGCAGATGTGACAGATTATATTTATTATGATTACAGAAAATGCCCGTTGTGTGAAAAGGGCGTGAAGCTGGATGCGCTGGTAAACGCGTATGGCTATACAACGTTGGGATGATATCAATATTTAAACGCTGTTCAGGATGTCTTTGGGGCGTCCTGGATAGCGTTTTTTGTATGCACGCAGAAAAGTGGAATAGTTCTGGAAGCCGCAAAGGTAGCAGGCCTGGGTGGCGCAGGTTCCCTGACTGATCAGGTCTCTTGCTTTGATCAGGCGTTTTTCTGTGATGTAGTTTCCCACGGTGTAGCCGGTCTCCTGTTTGAAAAGGCGCATCATATGGTAGGAGCTTAAACCGCTTAAGGCAGAAAGAGAGACTACGTCCATAGGCTCTTCTAAGTGGCTGTTGATATAGGCTAAAAGGCCGGAAATGCGGTAGTCTAAGGTACTTTCTGTGAGAAAGCCGGCTTTCGGTGAAAGAGTGATCCGGTTTAATTCAATGAGAAATTCCAGACAGAGGGCTTTTGCAAGGAGCGGGGCTGCAAAATCATTGTTTTTGAAGCTGGTATTTGCTTCTATTTTTTGTAAAAGGACTTTAAAAGGAGCCAGTGTATCCCGGGAAAGGCGCAGGACCTGGGAGTGGCGGTACTGGGCGGTCTCAAAGCATTTGGTAAGAGGCGCTTTTGTTGTGCTGTATTTTTCCAAAAAGACGGGAGACAGGTAGAGAAGGATGCGCTCATATGGATGAGCGGCGTCTACTACAGGCCTGTGTACCTGACCACGGTCCACCAGGACCATGTCCCAGGGAGCTAAGGGGTAAGAGCGGCCTTCTACTACGTAGGTCACATTTCCGGAAAGAAGGATCATGATCTTTGGAAAGTCATGGTGGTGGAAGTTGTATTCCTTTGAAGTCTGGTCTTTTAAATGAAAAAGGCGGAAGTCTTCTAAAAGGTAGCCCTGGGGTTGGGAAGAAAGATTGTTCATGGAGTGCCTCCTGCGTTCATTAAGTTTGTTATTATCATTTATGATAGCATTATTTGCAATATAATACAGCATTAAATGAATATATTTATGAAATAATGTTGCGTAAAATATATAATGAGCGCAGAAGGAAAGAAAGCGGCTGCGTAGCAGACATTTGCTTTCCTTGCGCCATTAACGAAGGTTCCGCCTGCGATAGCAGGCAGTGGAGCGCGTTAGCGCGGGGAACCTGAGTGAACGGGTGGAAAAAGGAGGAGTAAGATCATGCGATTAAAATTAGAGAAATATCACGGTTTAGGAAATGATTATCTGGTATTTGACCCGGAGCGAAATGGGCTGGAGCTGATACCGGAGCGGGTAAAATTACTGTGCAACCGCAATCTGGGTGTAGGCGCAGACGGTATTCTGGAAGGTCCTGTTTTAAAAGAGGGAATGATCCACATGATCATTTGGAATCCGGACGGAAGCCGGACAGAAAACAGCGGAAACGGCATCCGCATTTTCGCAAAATACTTAAAAGACGCTGATTATGTCCAGAAGAAGGACATTACCATTTATACAGCAGGGAAAGAGATCGAGGTCCATTACTTAAACGAAGAGGGGACCCGTTTAAAGGCATCCATGGGAAAGGTCAGCTTCTGGAGTGACGAGGTACCGGTGGAGGGACCGCGCAGAGAGATTATCAACGAGACCATGGTATTTGGTCATATCCCTTATCCTGTGACCTGTCTTTCTATTGGAAATCCACATTTAGTGATCTTAATGGATGAGATCTCAAAGGATCTGGTGTGCCGCATTGGAAAATATTCTGAGACAGCAAAACAGTTCCCGGAAAAGATAAATACCCAGATCATCAAGGTATTGGACCGCACCCATTTGCAGACAGAAGTGTACGAAAGAGGGGCCGGTTATACATTGGCTTCCGGAAGCGGCTGTTGTGCAGCGGCAGCGGCAGCTTACAGACTGGGACTTACAGATCCGAAAATGATCGTACAGATGCCGGAAGGGACCATGGAAGTAGAGATCCGGGAAGACGGTGAGATCTTCCTTACAGGGGATGTAGGTTATGTGGGAAGCATCAGCCTGGGAAGCTGTTTTACAGAGCAGTTGAAGACCTTGTAATGTGGTGGCTGCTGGTCATACAACCCATGAACAAGCTTATATCGCCTGTTGACAAGTAAAAATTCTACTGCTATATTAAAAAAAAAGGGGCAGTTGCAAAATGAACGGTTCACTTTGCAACTGCTTTTTTATTGATATGTGTATGGATAAAGGCACAAAAGCCGCCAGAGAGGAAGTATGGATATGAGTAAATACAGTAGAGAAGATATTATTCGCATGGTAGAAGACGAAGACGTGGAATTTATCCGCCTTCAGTTTACAGACATTTTCGGTATCCTTAAAAATGTGGCGATCACAGCCAGCCAGCTGAATAAGGCATTAAATAATGACTGCATGTTTGACGGTTCCGCTATTGAAGGTTTTGTGCGTATTGATGAGTCAGATATGTACCTGCATCCGGATCTGGATACCTTTGAGATCTTCCCATGGCGTCCCCAGCATGGAAAAGTGGCCCGCCTGATCTGTGATGTATACAATCCGGACGGAACACCATTTATCGGAGATCCAAGATATGTGTTAAAGCGTGCCGTAAAGCGTGCTGCTGATATGGGCTATACCTTCCAGGTCGGACCGGAGTGCGAATTTTTTCTGTTCCATACCGATGAAGAGGGAAGACCTACCACCCAGTCTCATGAAAGAGCCAGTTATTTTGACGTTTCACCTATTGATCTGGGGGAAAATGTGCGCAGGGACATTGTGCTGAATCTGGAGGATATGGGCTTTGAGGTAGAAGCCAGCCACCATGAGATCGCTCCGGCACAGCATGAGATCGATCTGCAGTATACAGAAGGACTTGAAGCTGCAGACCGTATTATGACCTTTAAAATGGCAGCCAAGACCATTGCAAAGCGACACGGCCTTCATGCTACTTTTATGCCAAAGCCAAAAGAAGGGGTCAATGGCTCCGGTATGCACATTAATATGTCTCTGTCCGACAAAGACGGACACAACCTGTTCGCAGACGAGAAGGATGAACTGGGGTTAAGCCGGCTGGCTTATCGTTTTATAGCAGGTATTTTGGGACATATGAAGGAAATGACCATTCTTACCAATCCTCTGGTAAACTCCTATAAGCGTCTGGTGCCGGGATATGATGCACCTATTTATATTGCATGGTCACCTACTTCTAACCGCAGTTCTCTGATCCGCATCCCGTCTCCGAGAGGGGAAGGGACCAGGATCGAGCTTCGCTGCCCGGACTCTGCTATGAACCCGTATCTGGCACTGGCTGCCTGCCTTCAGGCCGGTCTTAGCGGCATTGAAAAGGAAATGGAGCTGCCGACATGTGTTCAGGGAAACCTGTTTGGCATGGAACCGGAAGAATTACAGAATAAGCATGTAGAGCGGATTCCTGAGACACTGGGAGATGCCATTGAGGCATACCGGGATAATGATTTTATCCGTGAGGTATTGGGAGAGCATATTTACGTTAAGTATCTGGAAGCTAAGGAAGAAGAGTGGAAAGATTTCAAGGCACAGGTCACTAACTGGGAGGTAGATCAGTATCTGTATAAATATTGATGATCTATGAAATTATGATGCAGATTTACCGGAGGTGAGACATGTGGCTAATATAATCGTGGCATTTTCCAGGCCGGAAGATGGAAAAAGTATAAAAGGTATTCTGGTAAGAAGCGGGTATGATGTGGCCGCTGTCTGTATGTCAGGATCTCAGGCTCTTTCTGCAGCAGAAGACTTAAGCGGCGGGATCTTAGTCTGCGGGTACCGGTTTGAAGATATGATGTACGACGAACTGAGACAGTGCATTTCCGCTTCTTTTGAGATGCTGGTGCTGGCGTCTCCTTCCAGGTGGAGCGGGGTACAAACACAGGGAGTTGTGTGCCTTCCCATGCCATTAAAGGTCCATGATCTGTTAAGTACACTGGACATGATGGTGCAGGCACAGCAGCGCATCCGCAGGAAACTGCGCAGCCGCCCGAAAACGCGCAGCAAGGAAGAGCAGGATCTGATCAATGAGGCAAAGGCGCTTCTGATGGAACGAAATAGTATGACAGAGTCAGAGGCCCACAGATATATACAAAAATGCAGTATGGACAGCGGGACCAATCTGGTGGAAACATCCCAGATGATCATCAGCCTGATCCATGTATAAAAACGGGGGTGTGTACTGCTGCAGAAAAGAGAAAACATAAAGTATGAGGTGTGAAATGGAATTTATAAAAATGCAGGGAATCGGCAATGACTATGTGTATGTAGACTGCTTTAAAGAAAAAGTGGAACATCCGGGGGCAGTGGCAAAATATGTCAGCGACCGCCATTTTGGCATCGGCTCTGACGGACTGATCCTGATCTGCCCGTCAGATAAGGCAGACTGCCGTATGGATATGTATAATGCAGACGGTTCTCAAGGGATCATGTGCGGAAATGGTGTGCGCTGTGTGGGCAAATATGTGTATGATCACGGAATTGTGGATAAAGACAGACGGTCCATTACAGTGGAGACCTTAGGTGGCATCAAAACACTGGATATCCAGGTGGAAGACGGGAAAGCAGTGATGCTCACAGTAGACATGGGAGAGGCAGAACTGACTTCCAAGCTGCCGGAAAAGATCGTCATTGCCGGTGAAGAGCATGAATTTACCGGTATCAGCGTGGGAAATCCTCATGCAGTCTATTTTACAGAGGGGATCGATGATCTGGATCTGGAGAAGATCGGTCCGTCTTATGAAAATCATCCGCGTTTCCAGCCGGCCCGTGTAAATTCTGAGTTTATTGAGGTAAAGGGCAGAGATCACCTTCGCATGCGTGTATGGGAAAGAGGCAGCGGGGAGACCTTAGCCTGCGGTACCGGAGCTACAGCCAGCGCCATGGCAGCTATTTTACGTGGATTTACAGATGATGAGGTGCGTGTTTCTCTTCGCGGCGGCGACCTTTTGATCCGTTTTGACAGGGAAAGTAAGCATCTGTTTATGACCGGACCTGCAAAAGAAGTATTTCACGGAAGTATTGACATCCCGGAAGAAATATATTATGATTTATCCGAAAAATAAATATGCATATATTCTTTAAGCAGATCTTGAAAGAATATACAAAACCAGTAAAATATACACTCTCAGGCCTTGGATCTACGATGTTGTAGGTTTAAAGGTCCTGGGAGCGTTTGCATTATGGAGGATGAAAGTATGTTTAGAGTGAATGAAAATTATCTGAAACTGCCGGGAAGCTATCTGTTTTCTACCATTGCAAAAAAAGTGGCTGCTTATCAGAAAGAAAACCCGGATAAGAAGCTGATCCGTCTGGGAATTGGTGATGTAACACTTCCAATCGCACCAGCGATCATTGATGCCATGCACAAGGCAGTAGATGAAATGGGACATGCTGAGACTTTCCATGGATACGCACCTGACCTTGGATATGCTTTTTTAAGAGAGACCATTGCAAAGAAGGATTTTCAGGAAAAAGGGTGCCGGATCGAGGCAGATGAGATCTTCGTTTCTGACGGCGCAAAGAGCGATACCGGTAACATCCAGGAGATCTTCAGTGCAGACAGCAAGATCGCAGTTTGTGACCCGGTTTATCCTGTTTATGTAGATACCAATGTTATGGCAGGCCGTACCGGTGAGTATGATGCAGACAAGGGAACCTGGAGCAATGTGATCTACATGCCATGTACAGCAGAGAATGGTTTTGTTCCGGAACTTCCAAAGGAAACTCCGGATCTCATTTATCTCTGCGTTCCAAACAATCCAACAGGAACCACCCTTACAAAGGATCAGTTAAAAGTATGGGTTGATTACGCAAACGAAAAAGGCGCTGTGATCTTATATGACGCAGCTTATGAGGCTTATATTTCTGAGGATGATGTTCCTCACAGCATTTATGAGATCCCAGGAGCAAGAACCTGTGCCATTGAGTTCCGTTCCTTTTCTAAAAAGGCCGGATTTACCGGTGTCCGTTTAGGATATACCGTTATCCCGAAGGATTTAAAGAGCGGCGATGTAATGCTTCATTCTTTATGGGCAAGACGTCACGGAACCAAGTTCAACGGTGCTCCTTACATTGAGCAGAGAGCCGGCGAAGCTGTTTACACAGAAGAAGGAAACAAGCAGGTCATGGAGCAGGTTGCTTATTATAAGAGAAATGCAAAAGTGATCTATGACGGATTAAAGGAAGCAGGATATACTGTATTTGGCGGAGTAAATTCCCCATATGTATGGATGAAGGTAAATGAGGGAATGACCAGCTGGGAGTTCTTTGATTATTTACTTTCCGAGGCAAATGTAGTAGGAACACCAGGAAGCGGCTTCGGACCAAGTGGAGAAGGATATTTCCGTCTGACTGCATTTAACAGTTACGAAAATACAGTAGAGGCTGTGGAGCGTATGAAAGCGCTGAAGATATAATGCGCAGGGAAAAACAAGCGGTTGCGAAGCAGACATTTGTTTTTCACAAGCCATTAACGAACGAACCGCCTGCGAATGCAGGCAGATGAGCGCGTCAGCGCGGGTTCGTGAGTCTAAAAAACACAGGAGGAAGTCTTAATGCTCATGGATGATATCGACCGTAAAATATTAAAACTTTTGCAGGAAAATGCCAGGATGTCTTTAAAGACCATTGCAGAAAAAACCTTTCTGTCATCTCCGGCCGTTTCCGCAAGAATTGAGAAACTGGAAAAAGACGGGGTCATCGCCGGGTATCATGCCATGGTAGATCCCATGAAATTAGGGTATCATATTTTAGCTTTCATCAATCTGGATGTGATACCAGAAGATAAGCCAAAGTTTTACGCCTATGCAGAGTCTGTGCCAAACGTACTTGAATGCAGCTGCGTAACAGGAGAATATTCCATGGTAATGAAAGTAGCTTTCCAGACTACCATGGAGCTGGATATTTTCATCGGACAGCTTCAGAAATTCGGAAAAACAAGCACTCAGATCGTATTTTCCACCCACGTTGGACCAAGAGGCGTGGACGTGGAATCCGTGTAAATTTTAGATTGGACAATACAGATCCAGTAACAATCATAAGCTTCTTCACATATGGTATAGAGACAGACCTATGTGAAGGAGCTTATTTTTATGGTGGGGAATGAAAAAGTGATCCTGGATGCGGGCCATGGCGGCGATGAACCAGGTGCTATTTATAATGGAAGAAATGAAAAAGATGATACACTGGGGCTGACTCTGGCAGTGGGACGGATCCTGGAGGAAAATGGAGTAAGTACATTGTATACAAGAACAACAGATGTATACGACAGACCTCAGGAAAAGGCGGAAATAGCCAACCGGTCCGGGGCAGATCTGTTTGTTTCCATTCACAGGAATGCCATGCCGGTTCCGGGAACAGGGAGCGGGGCATCTGTGTTGGTGTATGAGGACTCAGGCATAGCGGCAGTTCTGGCAGAAAATATTTTGCGAAATCTGGTAAGCCTGGGATTTAAAGATCTGGGGATCGAGGAACGGCCGGGGCTGGTGGTCCTTAGAAAGACCCAGATGCCTGCTGTGCTGGTAGAGGTGGGATTTATTGACAATCCAATGGATAATACCTTTTTTGACCGGAATTTTGATGCTATTGCAAGGGCAATCGCAGAGGGGATACTGACTACGCTGCGTGAGCAGAAGGAGCAGACTCCTCTTTATTATCAGGTCCAGACCGGGGCATTCAGAGACAGGGCGAGAGCCATGAGACTGGCGGGAGAACTGCAGTCTGCTGGTTTTCCAGCTTTTATTGTGTATGATGAAGGACTGTATAAAGTGCGTGTAGGGGCATTTTCAGATATGGAAAATGGGATCCGCATGGAACAGAATGTGAAAAAGGCCGGTTATCCGGCTTATCTGGTGCGGGAAGCGGCGATCTATTGAAAATAGTCTAACAGGCAATCAAAAAAGTTCCTGCTGTCTAAAGGTTCAGACAGTAGGAACTCTGTTTTCTTCTCTGTAATGGGAAGGGGAAATACCGTAAAATTTCTTAAATGCCCGGCAGAAATAATTGGGGGCGGAATAGCCAACCTGATAGCCGATAGACAGAGCCGTATCATCGGTATCTGTTAAAAGTCTGGCTGCTTTTTCCAGGCGCAGGCTGGTAATATAACGGCTGTAGTTTAAGCCGGTCTTCTGCTTAAAAAGAGTGGAAAAATAGGAGCAGCTAAAGCCCAGATAACGGCATAAGTCCGTAAGGGACAATTCCGGGTCTGAATAGTTTTGTGCAAGATAGGCTCTGGCTTTTACAAAGGTTTCATCCATGTTTGAACACGCTCCTTTTGAATTATGTTTTGTCTGGTAGACAGGTAAGATATTTGTATTATATAATAAGTTTTAGTAGTTTTCCTTGAATATATTGCTAAAAACAGGTAATATCCTGCGCGGAGGTCCTATGCAGATCATAACCAACAGATCACAGAAAGAATTAAAGGAGCATGGCAGTTACCAGTTTCCCATTTTAGTCAGCAGAGAGCGGCTTTCCGGCTATGACACAGGGGCGTTTTTCTGGCACTGGCATCCGGAGGTGGAGCTGACCCTTGTTACAGAGGGAATGATCGAATACCATGTAAATGGCTCTGTTTTTATTTTGAAAAAGGGACAGGCATTATTTGGAAATGCTAACAGCCTTCATTCCGGCAATATGGTGGACGGACAGGATTGCCATTATATTTCCATTACCTTTGATCCAAGGCTTGTGTACGGGTATGAAAACAGCCTTATTTATGAGAAATATGTAATGCCTGTGGTCCGGGATGGGGCTCTCTGTGCAGTTGCTTTTGACGGAAGCCAGAAGTGGCATGAGGAAATGGTGGAACTGATACGTGAGATTATTTCGGCTTATGACGGACAGGCAGATGGTTATGAACTGGAAATAACTGGAAAATTGCTGCGGTTCTGGCAGCTGCTGGTATTGAATGTGGACAGGCAGAAGGGAATTTCAACCAGAGAGCAGAAGGATTATGACCGGATACGTGGGATATTAAGTTTTATTGAGAAAAATTATGATAAGAAGCTGACCATTGAACAGATCGCGGAAAGTGTGTATATGTGCACCAGCCAGTGCAGCCGCCTGTTTAAGAAATATATGAAGAAAACGCTGTTTGATTTTATCCTGGAATATCGAATCGAGCGCAGTCTGGCAGATCTGCTGGATCCGGACTGCTCCATGGCAGAGGCTGCTGCGGGAGTGGGATTTAACGACTCTAATTATTATTCCAAGGTGTTTGTGCGGATCAAGGGGTGTGCGCCGTCGGTGTATCGGAAGAAGATGAGGGGAAGATAGGGAAAAGTGGAGAACAGCATGAAAGCCGCCGGTTAGGCGGCTTTGCTTGTAGTTGCCATGCGCGTCAGTATAATTCCGCGATCCGTGTGATCCCCACATAAATATGGGAAATTTTATACCAGGTTGCGAAATCCGTAACACCGGTCTGAGGCAGTCCGAATATGTTCTGGAATTCCTGTACAGTGGCAGCGGTCTGCTGACCGTAGATGCCGTCTGCCTGGATCCGGGGAATGGCTGTATAAACCTGTGCAATAGTGTCTAACTGCTCCTGCATCTGGCGTACTTTATCGCCGGAACTGCCTATTGTCAAGTCATATCCCGGCCAGGAAGCGGGGATACCGGCAATCTGCTCTGCTGTGTTGATATACATGCTGTCGCCATAGTAGTAGCGCAGGATCTCAATGGGGCTGTAGCCCTGTTGTCCTAAAGAGCAGGATCCCCATTGTGTCATCCACCGCGGGCACTGGACCTGCCGTCCGTCGCAGTATTGGGTCAATATAGGCTGCCGCACGCCAGGTCTTGAGAGAAAACTGTCAAAGATTTCATCTACTACCTGGGAAATACTTTCAAAAATATTCCTTCCATAGATCCATTTGTGGTCAAAGGCAGTGGAAGAGGTAATGGTGAAATCATAGCCCTGGTTCCGGTACCATTCCGTGTATACACGGTTTAAGGTAAAGGACATGATCGCCAGTACATTGGCGGTAATGGTGCTCTGGGGCCAGGTGGAGTAGATCTCGCTGGAAGCCACATTTTTAATGTAATCTCTGTAGGGAACATAATAATCTTTGGCGGTAGAGTCAGTAGGCGTCCCGTCATGGACTACGATAGTTTGGGGGACTACCACACGGCTTAATACGATCTCACCACTTTCATTTACCGGCTTTACCTCTGCTTCCGCGATCTTAGGTGGATAATTCCCAAATAGGGTGTGGTCCGGTATGACCACCGGGTCCTCTGGGGGCGCACCGTCTTCAGCCCCTGTAAGTCTTGCTGGCTGGATCGCCTGGGCACCGGCTAAGATCTCAGTGCCGGAGATATTTAGAGGCTTAAATCCTTCTGCTTCCACCAGCAAGTCATATTCCGAATAAGGCTGATAGATGCTAGGCTCCAGGCTATATTCCGCAGGGGGTGCAGGAAGGGAAATGTTTTCAGTCTGTCCTGATGAGTCGGTAGTCAGCTGTTCCAGCACACGTTCCGGTTCTCCTTTGAAACTGATAGAAACTCTTGCGTTTTGTATGGGAAAATTATTCCGTATGTTGATCACCTGGATCTGCAGGTTGCCTCTGGATAAAAAATCCTGTCCATTTGCCATAAAAAATGCCTTCTTTTTATACCGTCGTTTCCAGTATATGAGAAGGCATTTTTCTTTTATGACTGTTTTCGGTTTAAAACTCAAATCCACGGATCTTCAGATAGTTTTTGATCGCCTCTACAGCGCCGTTGGTTCCTATGGTGGCCGTATTGATCATCAGATCATAATTATCAGGGGATTCCCATTCTTTTCCTGTGTAATAGCGGAAATAATCACGTCTTTCACGGTCGATCCGCTTGATATTCTTTTTGGCGTCTTTTGCGGCATAATATTGTTTGTCGATGGTACGGTTTTCCCTGAAATCCATGTCAGCATAGATAAATACGCGGACCAGGCCTTCCATACCTTCCAGAACATAATCAGCGCAGCGGCCCATGATGATACAGTCTTCTTCTGATGCCAGTTTCCGGATCACTTCTGACTGAAAACGGAACAGATTGTCTGCAGATACCAGGTCAGAGCCAAAGGAAGGCGCTCCCTTTTCAGGAGTCAGGTTTTTGATGATCTTATAAAGCAGTTTATTTCCCGCTTTTTCATCAGCACGGTAATAGAAACTCTCTTCAATGCCGCTTTCATCAGAATTCATGCGCAGAATGTTCTTGTCGTAAAAATCCAGTCCAAGTTCCTGGGCCAGTTTTGTTCCTACTTCGCAGCCACCGCTGCCAAATTGTCGGCCAATCGTAATGACCAGTCTTTTGCCGTCTTTCATATGCATGCCTCCTGTATATTTTTATTTTGATGCATTCAGTATAGCATAGGAAAAAGACAAAAACCTTGTTTTTCTGTTAATTTGACGAAAAACTAAGATTCTTAAGATAACTTACTTTTTAGGTGGTATATTTAATACCCCTTCTTCACATATTACAAAATCCATGGTCCGATCATGATCTTCCGTAGGGATATTCTCACACATAAGAGCCCTGCGGCATAATACTGCCTGCGACCCGGAAACCTGGTTTAAATACCGGTCATAATATCCCCCGCCGTATCCCAGGCGGCGTCCGGCCCTGCTGCAGGAAAGACAAGGGATAAGTGCCAGGTCGATCTCTTCTGGGGCAATCTTTTCACATGTATCAACCGGCTCCAGGATGTCATATTTTCCAGGAACCAGATCATCCAAAGAATGAATTTCATATACTTCCATGATCCCTTTGGCGATACATTTTGGCACGCCCACCCGTTTTCCTCTCTTCAAAATATCTTCCAGAATAGGTTTGGTGTTGATCTCCTCTTTTGTACCTACAAAGCAGAAGATGACATCTGCATTCTGATAAATATCCCAGGAGCGGATGTTCTCAAAAATGGCAGTATCGCTGGAAATGCAGCTATTACGATCTAATGTGTTCCGCTTCTCCTTCAAAGTTTTGCGAAGCAGCTTTTTTTGTGCAGCTAAATCCGAAATATATTCCATTATCATTCCCTTTTGCGTCAAAAATATGAGATTATTTTGCTAATAAGTTTTCAGCAACGATCTCCAGATTCTTTCTGATCTCAATGTGCTGTGGGCATACAGCCTCACATTTACCGCATTTGATACACTGGTCTGCAGGTTTGCGTCCGTGGCCGCCTACCAGCCACTGTTCCTGATGAGCTGCCATTCCCTTGTCTTTGTACAGAGTCAGGTAGTTCATGGCAGTGAAGGAGCCGGAGATACCGATATCCATTGGACAGACTTTTGCGCAGTAGTTGCAGGTGGTACACGGGATCAGCGGGATACGGGCTAATTCCTCCTGGGCCTTCTTTAAGGTATCCTTCTGGGAATCAGTCAGTCCTGTGAAGTCTTTCATATAAGAAAGGTTATCTGCCATCTGTTCTACATTGCTCATGCCGGAAAGAACGGTGATAACACCCTCTAAGTTAGCAGCGAAACGTACCGCCCAGGAAGCAACGGAAGAGTCTGGTTCAGCAGCTTTTAAAATGTCTGCAACGGATTCTGGAGGAGTTGCTAACATACCGCCTTTTACAGGTTCCATGATGATCACTGGTTTGCCGTGTTTTCTGGCTACTTCATAGCATCTTCTGGACTGGATAGCCGGATTTTCCCAGTCAGCGTAGTTGATCTGCAGCTGAACAAATTCCATTTCCGGATGTGCGTTTAAGATTGCTTCCAGTTCTTCTGGTGTGGAATGGAAGGAGAAGCCAACATGCTTGATCAGACCTGCTTTTTTCTTTTCCTGTACCCAGTTCCACATATCAAAACGGTCGAAAAAATCCGTTCTGGTCTCGCCCAGGTTGTGCAGCAGATAAAAATCAAAATAACCAGCTCCGGTCTGCTTTAAAGATGTGTCAAACTGTGCGTAGGCTTCTTCTTTTGTTTCGCATTTGATCCATGCTGCGTTTTTGGTAGCCAGCTGGAATTTTTCTCTTGGATAACGTTCTACCAGTGCCTGACGGATGGCGTCCTCAGAACCTGCATAAGCCCATGCAGTATCAAAATAGGTAAAACCTGCGTCTAAGAACATGTCTACCATCTGTTTTGTCTGCTCTACGTCGATCACTCCATCCTTCTGGGGAAGACGCATCAGACCAAAGCCAAGTTTTTTGATGTCCTGACCTAAATAACTCATAAATGAAAACCTCCTTAAGAAATGTGCTTTCTGATAAAAATTTCCATTATCAGTTTAGCACTTGGAGTATACTCCAGGTCAAGGATTTTTTAATACACCCCCTACCTGATCATGCATTTTTTTAGATAAGGGATCAGGCATAAAGCGGCTTCCCCCGTGAAGAATCCGCTGATCAGACCGGCAATCAGCAAAAAAGGAAAATACCACAGGATCTGGGGAGTAGCAGTCAGGAAAATGGCAATGGAAATCTGGCCTATATTGTGGAAGACTGCCCCTATCATGCTTAAAAGCCACAATCTCTTTAACGGAAACAGCGGGAACAGCAGTCCGCAGGCAGCAAAACACAGAAGTCCTCCGCACAGGCTGTAGGGAAGACTCATCATCCGGCCGCTGGCAAAAGCTGCCAAAATCACCCGGGCCAACAAAACCAATAGGGCACTTTTTCGGTCATAAAGATAAAAAACAGTCAGAGTGACTATGTTAGCCAGTCCTAATTTGATTCCGGGAACAGAAGTCAAAGGAGGAAAGAAAGATTCGATGATAGACAGCACCAGTGCCACGGCAGTCAAAAGAGACAGCCAGGTCAGCCGGTACACATTCTTTCGCCCCCTCATCGTCCTGTCACCGCATCCAGCGCAACATCGGTATCAGAGGAAACGCCGGAAGATGAAACAAAACGGATGCTCAGCTTGTGAGGCAGACACACAATGGGTTCCGGTCCATGGGAACGGATTCCCTGATTAACGCAGATCTGATCCCGGCAATCAGCTTCGATCACACCGATCCCTTCCGGAGAAATCTGGATGGTATTCTGTTCTCCCGGTTCACCTAAAGTAAATATTTCAGTTTCTTTTACTGTACTTAAGTCCACGGTACGGATCTCCTTTCCCTGATAGGTAATGACAGCTGTAAAACTGTTGCTTTCTTTTTTTCGCAAATACATCCACATACCAAAAAAAACGGCGCAGAGTAAAAGGATGAGAGCAGCCAGAACCGCTTTCTTATAAGAATGAACTTTTCTCATTATTGTACGACCTCTACATTTCCACCGGTAGTAATGCGGCAATGGTCAGCCAGTCCGGCTGTAACGATCACGGTTCCATCTGTTTTCATCATGACTGCATCGAATTCAGAGCGATGTTCCTTCCAGAATTGGGAAGCCTTTTCCGGTCCCATAATAAAAAGGGAAGTGGAAAGAGCATCTGCCAGCGTACCATCATCGCTGATGATGGTAACGGAAGTCAGACCGCTGTCAGCGGGATATCCAGTGCGGGGGTCTATAATATGATGATAACGGGTTCCGTTTTCTTCAAAATAGCGTTGATAGCCGCCGGAAGTGATCACAGCCTGATCTGCTACTTCTACAACGGCAAACATGGAATTTTGATCGTTGGGATCCTGGATTCCTACGCGCCACAGGTTTCCGTCCGGTTTATGGCCCAGTGCCTGTACGTTTCCTCCAAGAGAGATGATGCCGCTTGAAACACCGTTTTCCCGGAAAATATCCATCACACGGGAGGAAGTAAAACCTTTTGCAATTCCTCCAAGATCCAGAGAAACATTTTCAGGCAGTGAAACAGAATCATCATGGATGGTTACCTGCTGGTAGTCTACTGCTTCTAAAAGTGTGTGAAGTTCATCTTCCGAAGGGACGCGGTAGTTTTTTGTTGTAAATCCCCATGCTTCCATGACCGGTTCGATGGTGCAGTCAAATAGCCCCTCTGTCATCCCGGAAAGCTCAAGAGAGCGCTTTAAGAGGCTTTTTGTATCATCGGAAACGGTCCCTTGTTTGTTTTCATTGATCGGAAGGATCTCACCGCTGTCACTGGAAATAGAAAGAAGACGGTCCAGACGTTGGATCTCTTTTGATGCCTCATCCAAAGCTTTTTGGGCATTGCTCCCGTAGGCAGTCAGGTTCATGACGGTGTCCATGGCATAAAGCTCAAGAGAACGGCTTTCATCGGTTGAAATGCTGTCCGCAGATGCGGTCTCTTCTATAGAAGGTGTAGTAGAAAGACTTGGTGCTAAGTTAGCTGTGGAACAGCCGGAGCATAGAGCAAGAGTCATCCAGACCATTGCTATCTGTAGTTTTCTTTTTTTCACGATAAATACCTCGATCCGATCATTTTTCAGTCACATATTAGCATTGACCCTAAGACTTGTCAACAATACCAAAAGTTACAATAAACAAAAAAAGAAGAAAAATAAACGCAAATAAGCAACCAAAACTGAACTATTTTATCAATAAACCCTAAATGAGAAAAAATTAGCAATTAAAAAGCTGGTAAGGGGGGTATAAAAGTTGACTTGTGTTAAGAAAAAGTTTATCTTTTTGTAAGAGTTAGGAAGCACTAACAAACGCAAAGGAACTTTTACCTCAAAACCGGCCGCAAAGGCTGGTACAGGAAAGACTCAATGAGGACATTACATCGGTAAAGGTGCTTTTGCGGGAAAAATGGAGGTAGTTATGAAGAAGAATATCACAAAAAAAGCGGCGGTATTCCTGTTATCAGCAATGGTTGCAGCACAGTCCGGACTTTCCGTACAGGCGGCAGCACTGACAGAAGGAAACTGGGAACAGACGGACAAAGGATGGAAATTTTTAAACCGTGACCGTCAGCCTTATACCGGCTGGATCCGTACTGCATCAGGATGGTATTATCTCAGTGCAGAAGACGGAAGCTTAGTAACCGGATGGAAGAATATCAATGGTCTGGATTACTATTTCACACCTGCCAGTGAAGGAATTGAAGGCCAGATGAAGGTAGGCTGGTATCAGTCTCCGCAGGGAGAATGGTATTTCTTTGATAATTCCACAGATAC
>CAVDQU010000021.1:0-2219 GCA_963611035.1 Agathobaculum sp. | reverse complement strand
ACAGATACCCATGAAGAAGGACATGCAGTCAGCGGATGGAACTGGATTGATGGCTATTGCTATTATTTCTCCAAAACAGAAGCAGGAAAAGGCGCTAAAATGGCAGCTAATACCACAACTCCGGATGGTTATAAGGTAAATGCCAGCGGTCAGTGGGTAAATGAGGATGGAACAGCACAGTACCGACAGTCCGGCGGATACAGAACAAAGGCAGTAGCCGGCAGTACAACGGTAACATCTTCCGGTTCTGGTTCCAGTTCGGATTCTGACTCAGACAGCGATAAAACTCCGGTCACTCCGGATGTAACCGAAGAATATCAGTATCTGCTGATGAATATTCCTTACGCAGATTTCTACAGCAGTGAAATTAAAGGCAATGAGGAAGAGGTAGATACGGTTTCTTCCGCAACCTACAATAAACCAAGATCCGGAAATCTGGTTGCCGGTTCTTATCATACAAACGCAGACGGAAGTTCTATAGACGGTATTACATTCCCTGTAAGAATCAAGAAAGGAACAGATCTTTCCGGTTTTAAGAAGGTAACGGATACAGATTCAGTGACTATTGTTGTCACAAACAGAGGACAGACAACACCTTCAACCTATGAAGGAAAAGCCGCCTTATTCGAAAATGAAGACTTTGCTTACTATGAACTGAGCGAGATTCCTTCTTATTATAAGGAACTGACCATTACCGGTGATGTGTTGAGCTTTAGTGAAGTAAAGGGAACATCTAAGAGCGTAAGCGGTGTCAGCGCAGAAGTATCTACAAGCAGCAATTATGGAGATTATCAGTTAACCATGACCGGCCTTCCGGAATCCTTATCTTCTTCCGATACGACCGTATATGGCGTGATTCTTCATACCAAAGAAGGCTCTGACTATGCTATGCGTCATCTGGAAAATATCTGGTTAAGAACGAATATTGCATGGGCAAGCGGCTTTACAGAAGACAGTCATGGCAGCCCATTGTCATCTGCACATTATGAATCTATGATGGGCAAAAACATTACCGGAGTTACTTACTATACCAGCGAAGGCATGATGGAGATCCCATTTGCAGAAGCTGTATACGTACCGGTGAAATTTGCACAGGAGATTGCAGTGGCAGAAAATGCAATGGCTTCCAATACAGAAGCGGCTATCACAGGACTGGATGCATTGCCAACTGATTTTGAACCGGTTTATAGCGTTTCCGGTCTGGAAAATACAGACGTTGCCTTTGATGTAAAGGACGGAAAGCTGACATGGACAGGCAGTCCGCTGCCGGGTAAGTATACTTTGACAATTCAGGATCACTCCGGAAAGTACGCATCGGTTAACGTTTCCTTTATTCTCAATACAGAAATAAGTCCGGTAAAGGTTCAGGCAAAAGAAGGCAGCAACGACAGCGAGTATGAGCTTGCAAAAGTAGATGAGTCAATAACAGATGCTCAAGTAAAGGCTTATGCAAAATCTGTTACAGCAGTAAAGATTGGAGAAACTGTTTACTCAGCAACTGGAAGAGGTTCTGTACAGATTGTGAAAGAAGACGGAACCATTGATACCTCTGTGAAGGTAAATGGCAGCTATATTTTTGAAAGCAAGGTTCCGACTGATATTACGATCCAGGCAGACGGATACCCGGATGTAGAAGGAACAGTCACTGTTTCCGCTCACTATCAGTATGTGCTGATGAATATTCCATATTCTGCTTTTTATGAAAATGAACTGGAGGATAATGATCCATCAGAAGTAGATGTTGTTTCCTCTGCAACAATGAAAAAGCCGTTAGATAAGTCTTGGACCGAGGGAACTTATCATACAAAGGCAGACGGAAGCGTGATCAGCGGTGTTACCTATCCGGTTAAGATCGATGAAAAAGCACTTGCAAACTTAACAAAGGCAGACAGTGAAGATGCTCTTTACAGTAATGTAGATTATGCGTACTGCGTTCTGGATGAAACACCTTCCTATTATAAGGAAGTAAAAGTGGAAAATGATCAGATTGTTTCGTTTTCACGGTCTCAGACTACATTAAACCTGAATCCGTGAAATTCAGTTGATTTTTTTACAGGATGTCATTTCCCCGAATTTTTTTGAACGCGACTGCCTGAAATTCTCAAAGAAAGACTCCTGTAAGTTGCATTTTGGCCTTATCTTCAACTTGAAAGCCTAAAAAAGTGTGCACGAAATAAAGCCATGAGTTATTCAGTTTTTTATGCTATTGCGAAGCGATT
>CAVDQU010000020.1:15262-27192 GCA_963611035.1 Agathobaculum sp. | reverse complement strand
ATATAATGATGTTGGGGTCAAAAGGTATTTTGACCCCTCTGATACCGAATTGCTACGTGCTTTGCACTCTCGCAATTCTAAAAACATTCGTAATCCGCTCATTTTTCTTCAAAAAATGGCTTCTTACTCATGTTTTTGGCGGGTCCCAAGGTCAAAACTCCTCCTGCAAGCAAGCTTGCGTCGGATTTTAGACCTTTTGACCCTGGTATCATATAATCTTTGTATAACATTTTTCCCGGACAAAACTGCCCGGGAAATTATATTTTCATGTTAAATTAGTTTATTTCTTTAATGCAGCAGCCAGTGCTCTGGAAACAGCGCTTCCAAGAATGGTGCATACAACTGCCTCAATAGCGCCCTGAACGCCTACAAACAGGATAACAAAGAACAGTGGATTAGAAGTTCCAAAGCCGGAAGCAATGTTCTGTATGTAGTCTGTATGGAAAAAGAAAAGCACCAGAGAACTCATAAACAGCAGAGTATTTAACAATGGGCAGGAAAGGCTTGCGATAATGAAAGCACCGTTTTTGGAAACTTTCTTAAGAGCAGCGAAGATCAGGCCGCACAGCCAGCCTTCCAGGATACGTGGAACCAGTAAGGTAAATAAAAGTCCGAATGGGTTGATCTGTAATAAAGCTGCGCTGAAAGCAGAACCGCCGGTGAGAGCCATGATCATGCTGGTCACACCAAAAGCGCCGCCGCAGATAGCACCGGCTGTTGGCCCAAGGATAATGGCGCCTACAGCTACAGGCACTGTTAAAAATGTAATGGTAAGGCCCGGAGTACGCAGATAACCAAGAGGTGAAAATGCCATGACAAAGATAATGGCAACCATAAGGGCTAACTTCACCATAAAGGTAGTCCGTGAACGGGACATCTGAGAAGTTACAGGATTTGCAGTTGTTGTTTTCATTGTGTTCTCCTTTTTCGCTGATAAAACGGCATAAGGCAGAGGCAGTCAGCCAGTTACCAGATTCCCCCTGTTTTTCAGCTTTTGTTTAGTTTATTTTGGGGATACAATGAACGAAACTTAAGAGTAAAAAGTTCAGTTCCAGACCATAAGATCATAGAAAATAAGTAGAATAAAATTGTATACATGATACAGGTAAAAAGCATCTGGTTACAGCCTTAAACGGTCTGCACGGGCGGCTTTCTGCAATGTATATAATTTATAAAAAGGTCTGATAATGATACATTTTCCTAAGAATAACGTTCAAATCTAATATAGCATAAATCTGGAAAACAGCAAGTTTTTATGCAGATACAAAGAAAGCCGCCAGATTTGATAGAAAATCCAGTAGCATTTCAGAAAGATTATGTTTATAATGTAATGGGGGCTGAAAAAAACAAGCGCCGCAATGCGGCATTTGTTTTTTTCAAGCCCATTAACGAACAACCCGTCTGCGCTAGCAGACAGATAAGCGTGCCAGCGCGGGGGTTGTGAGTTTACAACGTAGTGAACGAACTGTCTGCGTCAGCAGACGGTAAAGCGCGAATGCGCGTGTTCGTGAACGGACCTCATAAAAAATGCGATGCGTAAGCGAGCATACATATAGTAGAAAGGACCCACCCCATGTATCAAATAGATTTCACCACCCCGATCCACATCCATTTCATCGGCATCGGCGGCATCAGTATGAGCGGCCTTGCTGAGATCCTTTTAGAAGAAGGCTTTACAATCACAGGCTCTGACTCAAAAGAATCTCCATTAACCCGCCACTTAGAAGAAAAAGGCGCCAGAGTCTACTACGGCCAAAAGGCATCCAACATTGAATCTGAGCCAGGCATCCAGGTAGTCGTCTACACAGCAGCTATCCACCCGGATAATCCGGAATTTAAAGCAGCCAAAGAAAAGAATATCCCAATGCTTACCAGAGCTGAACTTTTAGGCGAATTAATGCGCAACTACAAAGAATCCGTTGCAGTTTCCGGAACCCATGGAAAGACAACAACCACCTCCATGATCACAGACATTCTTTTAGCAGCTGATACAGACCCCACCATTTCCGTAGGCGGCATCTTAAAAGACATTGGCGGCAATATCCGTGTAGGGGGACCAGACCTGTTTGTAACAGAAGCCTGTGAATACACCAACAGCTTCTTATCCTTCTATCCAACCATAGAAGTGATCTTAAATATCGAAGAAGACCATTTAGACTTCTTCAAAGACATTAACGATATCCGCCATTCCTTCCGCTTATTTGCAGAAAAACTTCCAAAAGGCGGCCTGTTAGTCATCAACAGCGGTATCGAAAACATAAATGAGATCACCTCCGGCTTACCATGCCGTATCGTAACCTTTGGAAAAGACCTTTCCAGCATGTATACAGCCCAGAATATCACCTATGATGAATTTGCCAGACCTTCCTACGACCTGGTTGTCCAGGGGGAGATCGTCAACCGCATTACCTTAGGTGTAACAGGTGAGCACAATGTATACAACTCACTGGCAGCTATCGCAGTAGCCATGGAACTGGGCATTGGCTTTGACGCTATTATGTCCGGCCTTAAAAACTTTAAGGGAACTGACCGCAGATTTGAGAAAAAAGGCGAAGTTGGCGGTGTGACCATTATCGATGATTATGCACATCATCCACAGGAGATCGCTGCAACACTGTCAGCAGCTAAAAATTATCCACACAAGAAACTGTGGTGCGTATTCCAGCCGCATACCTACACCCGTACAAAAGCATTCTTAGACGAATTTGCCCAGGCCCTTTCTGCAGCAGATGAGGTGATTCTGGCAGACATCTATGCAGCCAGAGAGACGGATACCTTAGGTGTAAGCTCCGCAGATATTGCTTCCAGGATCGAAAAACTGGGAACTCCAGCCCACTATATCCCATCTTTTGATGAAATTGAAACATTTATCCTGGAACATTGTATGCAGGGTGATGTGTTGATAACTATGGGGGCCGGAGATATAGTAAGAGTGGGAGAAAAGCTTCTTGGAGAGTGATGTGCTTTCGGATTATCCACAATATCCACAATGTTTTCAACATTTTTCAGAAAGAAAAAATGTGGATTTCCAGATTAACATAAAAAAATGTCGCACGATTTAGAGATATGAGGTTTTATGCGGAGAAGACAGGTGTATGTCAATGGGACAGCAGGAAAAACAAGGCTGGCTGTCCACATTATCCACAATATCCACATTTGTGGATGTGTAAAAATGCACCTGTTTTCTTTTTTATGTGGATGTGTTATGATGAAAACAATGAGGAGTGGTAAGGATGAGCAGTATTTTTAAAGATCGGTTAAGCACAGGAGTGACCCCTGTAGCGGATGCGTTTATTGATAATTATATGGCAGCTGCCAGTGGAGAATATGTAAAAGTATATCTTTACATACTCCGGCATCAAAAGGAAGAAGATCTGTCTTTAGAACAGATTGCAGATGCCTTAAACCATACAGAAGCAGATGTAAAAAGAGCTGTTAATTACTGGCAGAAAGCCGGGGTCCTTGAATCATTACAAGAAAATATACCAGTAAAGGAAAAACAATCTAACTGGCAGATAGACGTAGAAGTAACTCCTGCCTCAGCCAAAGAAACCGCCGCAGCCCAGACTCCTGTTCCTGCGCCCACCTATTCTGCAGAGCAGGTAAGTCGCTTAAATAAGGATGAGGAATTTTCCCAGCTTTTATACATTGCCCAGAAGTTTTTAAATAAGGCTTTTACCCCCAGGGACTGTCAGGTATTTGCCTACCTTTATGACACTCTTGGAATGAATATCGGATTGCTTGAATATCTGGCGGAATACTGCGCCCAGAACGGCCATACATCGGTGCGTTATCTGGAAACAGTAGCCTTAAGCTGGCATGAAAAAGGAATACGCACAGCCGAAGAAGCCCAGGAATACAGTACTTCCTATACAAAAGATGCCTTTGCGGTGATGAAAGCTTTCGGCTTAAACAGCCGCAAACCGGCAGTGCCGGAGCAGAAGCTGATGGAAAAATGGTTTAAGGATTATGGCTTTGACCGGGATCTGGTATTAGAGGCCTGCAGCCGCACCATTAATGCTATCCATACCCCAAGCTTCCAGTATGCAGACTCCATTCTCACAGACTGGAAAAAAGCAGGTGTAAAAACATTAGATGATGTAAAAGGCATGGACGCCCGCAGGGCAGAACGGGCAAACAGCGCGGCTAAGCGGTTCCAAAGCTACGGAAACGCAGTAAACAATGCCCAGAACAACCGAAAATCCAATAACCAGTTCCACAACTTTAAACAGCGGGACACCGATTATGACGCACTGATGCTCCAAAACGTAAAAGAATGGATGGACAGTCCAAAATAGACAAAAACAAAAATAGAAGTTAAAAGTAAAAGTTAAAAGTAGAAGTTTTCACAAACAGCACGGATTACAAGGAGAACACCCATGGCATTAAGCAATTCCCAGTACGACGCCATTATGCGAGAATATGGAAAACAGCAGATAGAAAACCAGCACAGCCAGGAAGCCAGGAAAAAAGAGGTATATGAAAAGGTTCCGGCTGTAAAGGAACTGGAAGCGGAGATCGCAGATCGCTCTGTTGCCTGTGCCAGAAAGCTGTTAGAAGGTGATCAGGATGCTATTTATGAACTTAGGGAGAAGCTGGCAGACCTGAAGGAACAGAAAGCCCTGCTGATCAAGGCAGCTGGTTTTCCGGATGGCTATTTAGAGCTTCATTACCGCTGCAAAGACTGTAAAGATACCGGCTGGGTGGACAGACACAAGTGCCACTGCTTTTTGCGGGCCCAGATGAAACTTTTATATGCACAGTCCAATCTGGAGCGGGTGCTGGAACAGGAGAACTTCGACAAGCTTTCCTTCAAATATTATGACAATACCCAGATCATACAGGAGATCGGCATGACCAATGCAGATTATATGAGCCGTGTAGTAAGAAGCTGCATGGAATTTGTGGAAAACTTTGACAGTGAACATGATAATCTGTTATTTACAGGAAGCACAGGCGTTGGAAAGACTTTCCTCACCAACTGTATTGCCAGAAAGCTGATGGACAGTTATCACTCCGTGATCTATTTTTCCGCCGGTGATCTATTTGATGTATTTTCAAAAAATAAATTCGACTACGATCAGGCAGAAGAGATGAAGGACACATACCGGTATATCCTGGAATGTGACCTTTTGATCATTGACGATCTGGGAACGGAATTAAACAACAGTTTTACCTCTTCCCAGCTGTTTTACTGCATCAATGAGCGGATGAATATGAACCGTTCCACCATTATTTCCACCAATCTTTCCCTGACCCAGCTGCGGGATTCCTATACGGACCGTGTGACTTCACGGATCATGCGCTACCGTATCATCCCACTTTACGGCAGAGATATCCGCCTGTTAAAAAGATAACTTCACAAGATAGATGCTGTACACCTTGACGGATACAACTGAGAAATGGTATAAAGATAGATGCTGGTATTCCCATGAAATGATACCGGCCAAAACAGGAGGATAAAGATCATGTTATATGAGGAAAAAATCATCGAAACGATCCCGGTAGGTCCTTTAGGCCTTATTCCTTTAAAGAGCTGTACAGGCCTTGGAAAAAAGGTGGACGATTATCTGGTAGAGTGGAGAAGAGAGAGAGAAAGCGAACATAAATCAACTATCGCATTTTCCGGATATCAGAGAGATTCCTATATTCTGGAAGCAAATACACCAAGATTTGGTTCCGGTGAAGGAAAGGGAACAATTGAAGAATCTGTCAGAGGTGATGACCTCTATATTATGGTAGATGTATGTAACTACAGTCTGACCTATTCATTATTTGGAATGACCAACCATATGTCTCCAGATGATCATTTCCAGGATTTAAAGAGAATTATCGCTGCTGCAGCAGGAAAGGCACGCAGGATCAATGTTATCATGCCATTCCTGTATGAAAGCCGTCAGCATAAACGTTCTGGAAGAGAGTCCTTAGACTGCGCAATGGCTCTTCAGGAGCTTGTAAATATGGGTGTTGAAAATATCATTACTTTCGATGCCCATGACCCAAGAGTACAGAACTCTATTCCGTTAAAGGGATTTGAAACAGTACAGCCGATCTATCAGTTCTTAAAGCATCTGTTAAAGAATGAGCCAGATCTGCAGATTGACAGCGACCACATGATGGTCATCAGCCCGGATGAAGGTGGTACCAGCCGTGCTATCTACTTTGCAAATATGCTGGGACTGGATATGGGTATGTTCTATAAGCGCCGTGATTACACTAAGATCGTAAACGGAAGAAACCCGATCGTTGCCCATGAGTTCTTAGGCTCCAGCGTAGAGGGAAAAGACGTACTGATCATTGATGATATGATCTCTTCCGGCGAGAGCATGTTAGACGTTGCAAAAGAATTAAAACGCAGAAAAGCAAGAAAAGTATTTATCTGTGCTACCTTTGGTCTGTTCACCGGCGGACTTGCCAAGTTTGACCAGTATTATGAGTCTGGTCTTATTGACCGTATCCTTACTACAAACCTGGTATACCAGACACCAGATCTGTTAAGCAGACCATACTATATTGATGTAGATATGAGCAAGTACATTGCCCTTATCATTGATAACCTGAACCATGACGCATCCTTAAGTGATCTGCTGACACCAACCAAGAGGATCAATAAGCTTCTTGAAAGATACAAAGAGCAGCAGGCTGCTAAGAACAGCGAAAATAACGCTTAAGTTCAGGCGCTGATCCAGTTATACAGAATATAAATTACAGGGGCTGTGACAAAATAGCAGTATCAAAGCTGTTTTGCACAGCCCTTTTTTATAAAATGTAGTGTAAAAGAAGACATGTAAAAGTGTAGGAAAGTTGGGAAAAGATATGAGGGAAAAATGGTTTCGGGAACATATCTGGTGGATGAGTTTTATCCTCAGTTTGTTGGTGGTATGGGTCCATTCTGAAAATACAGAATTGTTTTTAGGGGAAATGGGACAGGAAAGCCTTGTTTACAGCCTGGAAAATTTCTTTGCCCAGACGCTGGGACAGATCGCCGTTCCCGGCTTTTTCATGATCTCTGCCTATCTTTTTTACAGAAATTTCCAGTTTTCCAAAACAACAGCCAAATGGAAAAGCAGGTGCAAAAGTATTCTTCTCCCTTATGTTTTGTGGAATACTCTTTATTATTTAGGCTATGTTGTGGTTACAAGGCTTTCTTTTGCGAAACATATCATTGGAAAAGAGCCGGTGGCCTTTGAGCTGAAAGAACTGCTTTTAGCGGCAGTGTATTACAAATACAATCCCGTATTCTGGTATCTGTTCCAACTTATGCTGTTAGTGCTTTTGGCTCCGCTTTTGTATATAGTGATCCACAGAAAATGGTCTGGTCTTTTATGGCTCCTTTTTCTGATAGCTGCTTTGTGGAAAAATGTAAGTCTTCCCCTTTTGAACCTGGATGCCTTATTTTACTACAGTGCAGCAGGATACGCAGTGCTTTTCAGAGAAAAAACAGAAGGAGAAAATACGCCTTTTGAGAAAAAAGTCTGGTTTGCAGTACTTATTATTGGCTGGTCTGCTCTCTGGTTTTTGGGAAGATCTGTCGCGCTTTTGCGTTTTTTGCCGGTACATATCGTTCTGATACGTTTCCTGGGAGTTCTCACATTTTACAGCATTTTAAAAGAAATACCTTTAAAACCGGCTACAGCCATGGTAAAAAACAGTTTTTTCCTCTATGCCATCCATTTTCCCTGGGTGCGCTTCTTTAATAAAGCTGGAGCGGTGCTTTTTAAGGGAAGCCAGGCGGCAGCGGCAGTGATATTTCTCATCATGCCCTTTCTGATCCTGGGAGTAAGCAGGGCGGCGGGATATTTGTTAAAGGGCACTGTTCCTGTGATTTACAACATCCTGTCCGGCGGACGGGGACAGTAAAGATAAATATATCAGGTCTGCAGGCGGACATTCCCACAGTCTGCTTGCAAACACATCACAGATATGTTATTGTAAAATTAACTCCCGCAGGTATTCACACTGCAATATATTATAAATTCCCTTTCATGGGCATTCGTTCGCTTTTTCCAAAAAGAAGGTTGACAATTTTTAATAACTGTACTATGATTATGGTACACAACAGAACATTTGTTCGCATTTATTTTCTCAGGAGGAGAACATGGGCAAAGAAGAAAAAATGAGCATAAATAGAGATATGAATAAAGAGGAGAAGTTAAAAGCATTAGATGCTGCTTTGACTCAGATCGAAAAGGCATACGGTAAGGGCTCCGTTATGAAGTTGGGCGAGTCCGGTGTGAATATGAACATTGAGACCGTTCCTACCGGTTCCATCAGCCTTGATATCGCATTAGGACTGGGCGGCGTTCCAAAGGGAAGAATTATTGAAGTATATGGTCCGGAATCTTCCGGTAAGACCACCGTTGCACTTCATATGGTAGCAGAAGTACAGAAAAGAGGAGGTATCGCAGGCTTTATCGATGCAGAGCATGCTTTAGATCCTGTTTATGCAAAAAATATCGGTGTAGATATTGATGACCTGTATATTTCTCAGCCGGATAACGGTGAGCAGGCTTTAGAGATCACAGAGACTATGGTCCGCTCCGGTGCTGTAGATATCGTGATCGTAGACTCTGTAGCAGCCCTTGTACCAAAGGCAGAGATCGATGGTGAGATGGGTGATTCCCATGTAGGTCTCCAGGCACGTCTGATGTCCCAGGCGCTTAGAAAACTGACTGCCATCATCAGCAAGTCCAACTGTATCGTTATCTTTATCAACCAGTTGCGTGAAAAAGTAGGCGTTATGTTTGGAAACCCGGAAGTTACCACCGGCGGCCGTGCGTTAAAGTTCTATTCTTCCGTCCGTATGGATGTGCGCAGGATCGAGACTTTAAAGCAGGGCGGTGAAGTAGTAGGAAACCGTGTTCGTGTAAAAGTAGTTAAGAACAAGATCGCCCCGCCATTTAAAGAAGCTGAATTTGATATTATGTTCGGTAAAGGTATCTCCAAGGAAGGTGATATCTTAGACCTTGCTGTAAAGGAAAATATCGTAGAAAAGAGCGGCGCGTGGTTTGCATACGGCGGTTCCAAGATCGGTCAGGGCCGTGAGAACGCAAAGCAGTATCTGTTAGAGCATCCGGCTATCTGTGCTGAGATCGAAGCTCAGGTACGTGTAAAGTATAACCTGCCAGGTGCTGAGGAGGCAGAGGCACAGGCAAGAGAAGCAGCTCTGAAAGAGGAAGCAGAAAGCGGCGCTATCCTTGCTGAAAACGCAGGAGAAGAGCTGACAGCTTCTGAGGCTGAAGAAGAATGATCGTTACAGCGGTCGTCCCTGTAGATAAGAGAAAGTGCAAAGTCTTCCTTGGTGAAGACTTTGCATTTGTTTTATATAAAAGCGAAGCAGCCCGCTTTCATATAGAAGAGGGAAGCGACCTTTCAGAAGAGACTTATGAGAGGATCAAAGAGGAGATCCTTTTAAAACGTGCCAGAGACCGGGCGTTATATCTTCTCCAGTCCCAGGGACGTACCCAGGCTGAGATGATAAAAAAACTGCAAAGTGACGGTTATCCAGACGACGTCACAAGAGAAGTTATGTCCTTTCTCTCAGAATACCATTTTGTGGATGATGGTGCCTATACGGAAAACTACATCCATGTAAATAAAGGCAGGAAAAGCCCCCGCCAGATGGCCTATGAGCTGCAGCAAAAGGGAGTGGATAAGGCGAAGATCAGCCAGATCCTGGAAGAAAACCCCATTGATGAAGAGGCAACAGCCAGAACTTTGTTAAAGAAAAAAACAGGGGGACAGATCCCGGAAGACTGGAAAGAAAGGCAGAAATTAGCAGCTTTTTTAGGCAGAAAAGGCTTCTCTTTTGAGGTGATACAGCGGGTTTTGAGAGAAAACACCTATGATTAAAGCTGGGCAGCTCTTCCTTTTGTTTATGTTGTCGGTACAACGGGGAAATAAAAGGAATATACTTGACACAATTCTGAAAAAAGTATAAAATTAATATGTTGTATTTCGTACAATGAAAACTAAATATAAGGAGGTGCTCCTGTGTTGCAGATCATAATTCCTGCTATAATCGGCGCGGTGATCGCGGCTATTATTGTTGGTTATTTTGCACATTCTGCAGGTCGTTCTTATGAGCGTAAGCAGTACGACAGCAAGGTTGGAAGTGCAGAAGAAAAAGCCAGAGAAATAATAGATGAAGCATTAAAGACTGCAGAAACAAAGAAGCGAGAAGCTCTCCTGGAAGCCAAGGAAGAATCTTTAAAGACAAAAAATGAGTTGGAAAAAGAAACCAAGGAAAGAAGAGCAGAACTTCAGCGTTACGAGAAGCGTGTATTAAGCAAAGAAGAAAACGTTGAAAAAAAGGCAGATGCCCTTGAAAAGAAGGAGGCTGATCTGGTCAGAAGGGAAAACATTCTCGGTGAACGTACCGCAGAAGTGGAAGCCCAGTATGAACAGGGAATACAGGAACTGGAACGGATTTCCGGTCTTACCTCCGAACAGGCAAAAGAATATCTTTTAAAATCTGTTGAAGAAGACGTAAAGCATGATACAGCAAAGCTGATCAAGGAACTTGAAAACAAAGCAAAAGAAGAAGCTGATAAGAAAGCCAGAGATTTAGTTGTCACTGCTATCCAGCGGTGTGCAGCAGATCATGTGGCAGAAACTACCGTATCCGTAGTACAGCTTCCAAATGATGAGATGAAGGGACGCATCATTGGCCGTGAAGGACGTAATATCCGTACTCTTGAGACCTTAACAGGTGTGGAACTGATCATTGATGATACTCCAGAAGCGGTTGTTTTATCCGGATTTGATCCGATCCGCAGGGAAGTAGCAAGAATTGCGCTGGAACGTCTGATCGTGGACGGTCGTATCCATCCTGCAAGGATCGAAGAGATGGTAGAAAAAGCGCAGAAAGAAGTGGAAAACAACATGAGAGAAGAAGGCGAAGCCGCATGTCTCGAAGTTGGTATCCACGGCATCCATCCGGAACTGGTAAAACTGTTAGGACGGATGAAGTTCAGAACAAGTTATGGTCAGAATGCATTAAAGCATTCCATCGAAGTAGCGCAGTTATCAGGGCTTTTGGCTTCTGAACTGGGGGTGGACGTACGTCTGGCAAAACGTGCCGGCTTACTCCACGATATTGGTAAATCCGTTGACCATGATATGGAAGGTACTCATGTACAGCTGGGTGCAGATCTTTGCAGAAAGTACAAAGAATCTGCAGTTGTTATCAATGCAGTAGAATCCCATCATGGAGATACAGAGCCGACCAATCTTATTTCCTGCATCGTTCAGGCTGCAGATACTATTTCTGCTGCAAGACCTGGTGCAAGAAGAGAAACACTGGAAACATACACAAACAGATTAAAGCAGCTTGAAGATATTACAAATTCCTTCAAGGGTGTAGAGAAGTCTTTTGCTATTCAGGCAGGACGGGAAGTCCGTATTATGGTTATTCCTGAACAGGTCAGCGATGACGATATGGTATTGCTGGCAAGAGATATTTCCAAACGTATTGAAGACGAGCTGGAATATCCGGGACAGATCAAAGTCAATGTGATCCGTGAATCCAGAGTAACGGACTATGCAAAGTAAATTTTGTACGAAAAAGCTTCATCTTAGGATGGAGCTTTTTTTAATACTGTTGGGTGGATTAATTGAAAAAATCGTAAGGAAAACTTTATTGACAGTATATGGGAAAAAAGATACGCTTAAAGAAAAAGAAACGTCTGGCGATCGTATGTGGGTGCGGACGGTTTTGTGAGAAAAGGGAGGAAAATGATATGGCATACAGCAAAAAAAGACTGATGGCTGCAGTAATGGCAGGTGTTCTTGGGCTGATGTGCACATTTCCTGGTTATGCAGCCAGCAGAAAGAAGATCACATCTGTTACATTGACGATAAAGGCCAATATTGAGCCGGATACAGATTTTGGAATGGAGAATATTGAGATCGAAAGCAACAGCAATCGC
>CAVDQU010000020.1:0-15252 GCA_963611035.1 Agathobaculum sp. | reverse complement strand
GTGTGGATGGCTATGAAATATTAAATGAGTGCTTTACCTGGACGGAAGATATAACTCCGCAGATTCAGATCACTTTGACGGCAGATGATGATTATTATTTTACATCACTGTCAAAGGATAAAATTACTTTAAAAGGCGGTGCAGAATATAAAAAATCCACCAGACAGAACTCCAGCTCTGAGCTGTTGCTGGATGTAACCCTGCCGTCTTTACAGAACAGTTTAAAATCCATGGAAAATATTACCTTGTCTGATAATGGTATTGCCGCCTGGCCGGCTGTAAGTACAGCAGGAAGTTACGAGGTCCGTGTATACAGAGAAGGTAAGATCGTAGGAACTGCTCTTACTACAAATACGAATTCTGTTAACTGTCGGCAGCGTATGATGAAACCAAATGAAACTTATATGGTAAAGGTGCGGGCGGTTAATAAATATGACAGCTCCGTCAAAGGCGATTGGACGGATTCAAACAGCGTTTATATTGACGGCAGCAAAGTGGCGGAATTTAAGGCTGACCTTAATGCATCCAATGTAAATACTACTTCCGGTACTACCGGAGAATGGAAACAGGAAGCAGACACAAGATGGTGGTATCGCAGGGCAGACGGCACTTATCCTGCAAACAAATGGGAAGAATTAGGCGGAAAATGGTACTTCTTTGATGAAAACGGCTATATGAAGACGGGCTGGATCGACTGGAATGGAAAGAGTTACTACTGCTCTGAAAATGGTGATATGCTTACCAACTGCATGACACCGGATAACTATCTGGTAGGAGAAGACGGAGCCTGGATCTCCCAGTAAGCTTTTGTGAGAACAGATACAGAAATGTGCAAGCCGCGGCAAAGTGTAAAAAGACATTTTGCCGCGGCTTATTTTGTGTTATTATAGTGCTGTCGGCAAATTTGACAGAAGATGGTTTATACATAGATGCAGCAGTTGATACAGAAGAAAGAGGACAGGAAAATGAACCGTTTAAGGGAATGGGAAGAAGCCTTTGAACAGGCAGTAGATGTAAAAAAATCGTATGATCTTGCAAAGAGGATGGAAGTGCCTAAGACCAACCCGGTACTAGGCTATCGCACAGCCGGTTCTAAGGCAGAATGGGAGACCGGAGAACTGCTTTATAAGGAAATGCAGGAAATGGGCCTTCAGAATGTGCAGAAGGACAAGATCAAGGTAGACAGCTGGGACTTTCATCACGCAGTCCTTCGTTACCGTGATAAAGAAGGAAAAGAATACGAATTTCAGTTAGGGGCTTACCAGACTGACTTCCACACAGAAGGATTTCAGGAATTTTCCATGGTCTATTTAGGCCGTGGAACGGCAGAAGCCTATGAAAATATAGATGTAAAAGGCAAACTGGTGCTTATTGATATCAACCAGAGAGAAGAATGGTGGATCAATTTCCCTGTTTACCAGGCTCATTTAAAAGGCGCTGCGGCTCTGATCGCAGTCCAGGACCAGGGATATGGGGAGATCCATGATACTTCCCTAAATGCACAGGACATTGCAGGTCCAAAAGAAGCAGCTGCATTTTCCATTTCCCAGGCAGATGCTGCTATTTTAAAAGAAGACATGGGAAATATGGAAAAAACTGGAAATCACACAGGAAGTTTTAACGAGATCCAGGTATTATTTGACGCCCGGTCTACAGTGGTCCGCGATCGGGAATCTTATAACATTACCGGTATGATCCCAGGGGAAGAGCCAGAGCATATGATCATGCTGTCTGCCCACTATGACTCCTATTTTACCGGCTTCCAGGATGATAATGCAGCAGTAGCTATGATGTTGGGGATCGCAAGAACCTTTATAGATATGGGCTATAAGCCGAGAAAGACTCTTGTGTTCTGTGCCATGGCAGCAGAAGAGTGGGGCGTGGTAGACTCCAAGTATGACTGGTCTACCGGCGCCTATGAGCAGGTATTTACGGCTCATCCGGAGTGGCAGGGAAAGGTGATCGCAGACTTTAACTTTGAGCTTCCGGCCCATGCCCATGGAAAGAAAGATGCGGTCCGCTGCACCTATGAATATGCTTCCTTTATGAAGAAGGCCACAGAACATATCCAGCCTTCCAAAGAGGCATATCCGGAAGGTCTGGAAGTCCACTTCCCCATCCAGACCTGGTCCGATGATTTTTCCATTGCCATTGCAGGCATTCCTTCTTCTGTCAATGAGTTCAGTGACGGGGAGTTTATGGAGACCCATTATCACTCCCAGTTTGATAACGAAGATTTCTATGATGAGCCGGTTTACCGCTTCCACCATAACCTTTATGGAAAACTGGTACGGGCCTTTGACTATACGGCAGTGGTGCCAATGGATTTTGAACGGCTGTTTTCAGCAGTAGAAGACAGTGTAGACAGAAGATTATGCGAAAAGACAGAGGCAAACGAGACAGTCCTGTTAGAGCGCCTGAAAAAGGCAAAGGAGCTGGGAAGCCAGTTATACAGCCAGATCCAGGTTATCAACGAAGCGCACAAAAATCTTCTGGAAGCAGGAAAATGGGATGAAGCCAAGGCTCTGGCAGCACAATACGCAGACTTAAACCAATCTCTTCTTTATATCTTCCGCAAGGAACAGGACTACTTTGTCCGCTTAAACTGGCATGACGATGTGCTGTTCCCGCAGCAGGGAGTTGGTGAAAACCTGAAGGCCATTTACAAGGCTCTTGACTGCTTAAAAGAAGAAAATCCAGCCGGCGCCCTGGAGGCAGTTTATGAGATCGACAACAACCGCTATGCATTCCTGTTTGACCGAGAGGTATTCCGCTACTTTACAGAGTATGTATTAAACCAGCCAGCAGACCGGTTAAAATGGGGCTACGGCCGCATTATCCACCATGAGAACCTGTACGATCTGGTAGTAAGCTTAAAAGAGAAATACAAACTGCAAAAAGCAGGTGAAAGACCGGACCTGGAAGAAGAATACAAAGTACTTTTACAGGCTGCAAAAGCCCAGGAGCAGTGCTACCGGGATGATATTGATTATATGGCATCTTCTGTGGAAAAGCTGTTAGCAGCCATGGAAGGATGCGCAGAAACTTAAGGAGAGAACATAAATATAGTATGGAAAGTCAGACGTTATACAGAGTAAAGAAAGAAGACCTGCCAAAACTGGAAAAGCTGCTGGTGAAATGTTTCGCCCATGACCCTTTATACTGCAAGCTGATCCCGGAAAAAGAGACTAGGGAGCGGCTGCTGCCGGAGCTTTTTAAGTGTGACCTTACAGAGTTTATTGAGACATGCGAGATCTTTTCCGACAGTGAAGAGATGAATTCCCTGTTAGTGGTCTCTGACGAGTCAGAACCCTATAATCCCCTTACTTTTTATCTTACAGAAGCCTGGGCCAGCTTAAAGACCGACGAATACCTCATCAAAGAGGATCCAAGTCTTAAAACTCTCTGGAATTTTATGAGAGGAAGAGATTACTTAAATTCCCGCTGGACCGACCAGCTTCATCAGGAAGAGCGCCTTCATGTGATCTATCTGGCAGTGGACCCGGATATGCAGCACCACGGTCTGGCGGCTGTTCTTATGGAAGAGGTGATCCGCTACGCACAGGAGCATCACCTTATGGTTTCTTTAGAGACCCACAACCCGGACAATGTGCCTATGTATGAGCATTTTGGCTTTAAACTTTTTGGCATTGTCCAGAAGCATTTTGACTTAAAACAGTACTGTCTGATCCGGGAGATACAGTAGAAATACGGCTTAAATATAATTTGCGGTTATGCCGGTAATTCCAAACATGTATATTTTGTCATAGGGAAAATGGCCGGGAACAGTTGAAATGAAGCCCCAAATGAGATATGATTGATAGAAATCACAGTTATTACATGATGTATAACTAAAAGGAATAATAAACAGAGGGGATAATAATTATGAATTATAATATTGTTGCAATTCCAGGAGATGGTATTGGCCCGGAGATCGTAAGAGAGGCTAAAAAAGTATTAGATAAAGTAGGAGAAGTTTACGGACACAAGTTTAACTACACCGACATTTTAATGGGCGGCTGCTCCATTGACGCATATGGTGTTCCGCTGACGGATGAGGCCCTGGAAACAGCCAGAAATTCAGACGCAGTTTTGTTAGGAGCAGTTGGCGGTGACGTTGGCAACTCCAGATGGTATGATGTAGCACCTGAGTTAAGACCGGAAGCAGGCCTTTTAAAGATCCGCAAAGGCTTAAAGCTGTTTGCAAACATCCGTCCGGCTTATCTGTTTGAGCAGCTGGCTGATGCATGTCCGTTAAAGAAAGAGATCATTGGAAATGGCTTTGATATGGTTATTATGCGTGAACTGACCGGTGGTGTTTACTTCGGAGCACGCAGCACTGAGGAAAAAGACGGAGAACTGTATGCGGTAGACTCCATGCCATACAGCGAGCATGAGATCCGCCGTATTGCCATTAAGGGCTTTGAGATCGCCATGAAGCGCCGCAAAAAACTGGTAAGTGTTGATAAGGCAAATGTTCTGGACACTTCCCGTTTATGGCGTAAAGTAGTAAATGAAGTTGCAAAGGATTACCCGGAAGTAGAAGTAAGCCACATGTTAGTTGATAACTGTGCCATGCAGTTAGTTATGAACCCGGGACAGTTTGATGTGGTTCTTACCGAGAATATGTTTGGTGACATCCTTTCTGATGAGGCAAGCATGATCACCGGCTCTATTGGTATGTTATCTTCTGCCAGCTTAAATGAGTCCAAGTTCGGTCTGTATGAACCAAGCCATGGTTCTGCACCGGATATTGCAGGAAAAGATATTGCAAACCCATTGGCAACCATTCTTTCCGCAGCAATGCTCCTTCGTTATTCCTGTGACCTGGACAAAGAGGCACTGGCAGTAGAAGCAGCTGTACGTCAGGTACTGGCAGACGGATACCGCACCGGCGACATTAGGTCAGAAGGATGCACCAAGGTTGGAACTACCCAGATGGGCGACCTGGTTGCAGAGCGTATCCACTAATTTATTGAATTTCAGGAGGATAAAAATATGAGAAGTGACGCAGTAAGAAAAGGGATGCAGCAGGCACCTCACCGTTCTCTGTTTAATGCACTTGGTATGACAGAAGAAGAAATGAACAAGCCATTAGTTGGTATTGTAAGTTCTTATAATGAGATCGTTCCGGGACATATGAACCTGGACAAGATCGTAGAAGCTGTAAAATTAGGCGTTGCTATGGGCGGCGGTACTCCAGTGGTATTCCCGGCTATCGCAGTCTGTGACGGTATTGCCATGGGCCATGTTGGTATGAAGTATTCCCTGGTCACCAGAGACCTGATCGCTGACTCTACGGAATGTATGGCAATGGCTCATCAGTTTGACGCTTTAGTCATGGTTCCAAACTGTGACAAGAACGTTCCTGGTCTGTTAATGGCAGCAGCAAGATTAAATATCCCAACTGTATTTGTCAGCGGCGGCCCAATGCTTGCAGGCCATGTAAAGGGATGTAAGACCAGCCTTTCCAGTATGTTTGAGGCAGTTGGTGCCTATGCAGCAGGAAAGATGACCGAAGAAGACGTAAAAGAATATGAAAATAAGACCTGTCCAACCTGCGGTTCCTGCTCCGGTATGTACACTGCAAACAGTATGAACTGCCTGACAGAGGTTCTTGGTATGGGACTTCGCGGAAACGGAACCATTCCTGCTGTTTACTCTGAGCGTATCAAGCTGGCTAAGCATGCAGGCATGCAGGTAATGGAGATGTTAAGAAGAAACATCCGCCCAAGAGACATTATGACAAAAGAAGCATTTATGAATGCTTTAACCATGGATATGGCACTGGGATGTTCTACCAACAGTATGCTTCACTTACCGGCTATCGCACATGAAGCAGGTGTTGAGTTAAACGTAGACATTGCAAATGAGATCAGCGCAAGAACACCAAACCTGTGCCACCTGGCACCTGCAGGCCATACCTACATCGAAGATCTGAACGAAGCAGGCGGCATCTACGCTGTTATGAATGAGATCAGCAAGAAGGGCCTGTTAAATCTGGACTGCATGACTGTTACAGGAAAGACCGTTGGAGAGAACATCAAGGACTGCGTAAACAAGAACCCGGATGTGATCCGTCCCATCGACAATCCATACAGCCAGACCGGCGGTATCGCTATCTTAAAGGGCAACCTGGCACCAGACTCAGGCGTTGTAAAACGTTCTGCAGTAGCTCCTGAAATGTTAAAGCATGAAGGACCTGCAAGAGTCTTTGACTGCGAGGAAGACGCCATTGCAGCTATTAAGGGCGGCAAGATCGTTGATGGTGATGTAGTTGTCATCCGTTACGAGGGACCAAAGGGCGGCCCGGGCATGAGGGAGATGTTGAACCCGACCTCTGCTATTGCGGGAATGGGACTTGGCTCTACTGTAGCCTTGATCACAGACGGACGTTTCTCAGGAGCTTCCAGAGGAGCTTCCATCGGACATGTTTCTCCTGAGGCAGCTGTAGGCGGCCCGATCGCGTTAGTAGAAGAAGGAGATATCATTTCCATTGATATTGATAATCATCAGTTAAATGTACTGGTTTCTGATGAAGAAATGGCAGCCAGAAAAGCGAAATGGCAGCCAAGAGAGCCTAAGGTAACTACCGGTTATCTGGCAAGATATGCTTCACTGGTAACTTCCGGTGACAAGGGCGCTATCCTTCAGGCAAAATAAGGACAGCACACAGGATTATTTTGTAAAGGAGCACAGGATAAATGAGTAAATTGACAGGTGCGGAAATCGTTATAGAATGTTTGAAAGAACAGGGAGTAGACACCGTTTTCGGATATCCGGGCGGTGCGATCCTGAACATATATGATGCACTGTATCAGCACCGGAATGAGATCACCCATATCCTTACATCTCATGAACAGGGCGCTTCCCATGCAGCAGACGGATATGCCAGAGCAACCGGAAAGGTAGGCGTATGCCTGGCAACTTCCGGTCCTGGTGCCACCAATCTGGTAACAGGTATCGCTACTGCCTATATGGACTCCGTTCCGGTGGTGGCTATTACCTGCAACGTTGCAAACAGCCTTTTAGGTAAGGACAGCTTCCAGGAGATCGATATTACCGGTGTGACCATGCCGATCACCAAGTATAATTTTATTGTAAAGGATATCAACAAGCTGGCAAAAGTGATCCGCAGAGCTTTTGTGATCGCTCAGAGCGGAAGACCGGGACCTGTTCTTGTGGATATTACAAAGGATGTAACTGCGGCTACCGCTGATTATGAGTATCAGAAGCCGGAAAAGATCGAGCCTCAGACTGACACTATTAAAGAAGAGGACATGGAACGTGCCTTAGAGATGATCCGCAAGGCTCAGAAGCCCTTTATCTTCGTAGGCGGCGGCGCTGTGATTGCCAATGCGTCGGAGGAACTGCGGGTGTTTGCACATAAGATTCAGGCGCCGGTTGCAGATAGCTTAATGGGCAAGGGCGCATTTGACGGTACGGATGAGCTGTATACCGGTATGGTCGGTATGCACGGAACCAAGACTTCCAACTACGGCATTACAGAGGCAGACCTGTTAGTAGTAGTAGGTGCCAGATTCAGTGACCGTGTGATTGGAAATGCATCAAAATTCGCGAAAAATGCGAAGATCTTACAGATTGATATTGACCGCGCAGAGATCAACAAGAATATCAAAGTTGATGCGTGTATTATCGGTGATGCCAAGGTTATTTTACGCCGGTTAAATACCCATCTGGATCCTATGAACCATGATGAGTGGATCGCTCATATTGAGCGCATGAAGGATATGTATCCACTGCGTTATGATAAAAATGTGCTGACCGGTCCGTTTATTATCCAGACGGTAGATGAAGTTACCGGTGGAGATGCTGTGATCGTAACGGAGGTTGGACAGCATCAGATGTGGGCTGCCCAGTATTATAAATATCGTCAGCCCAGGACCCTTCTTACCTCCGGTGGCCTTGGAACCATGGGATACGGTCTGGGCGCTTCCATTGGTGCTAAAATGGGCTGCAAGGATAAGACGGTTATCAACATTGCCGGTGACGGCTGCTTCCGTATGAACATGAATGAGATCGCTACAGCTACCCGTTATAATATTCCTGTCGTAGAGTTAATCATTAATAATCATGTACTGGGCATGGTCCGCCAGTGGCAGACTCTGTATTACGGAAAGCGTTATTCTCAGACTGTACTCGATGACGCTGTTGATTATGTAAAGATCGCCGAGGCAATGGGGGCAAAGGCTTACAGAGTGACTCAGAAGGAAGAACTGGCTTCTGTATTAAAAGAAGCTATTTCTTTAAATATTCCGGTTGTGATCGACTGCCAGATCGGCTGTGATGACAAGGTATTCCCGATGGTATCTCCGGGAGCACCGATCGCAGACGCATTTGATGATACAGATTTAAAAATCAACTAAATGATTTTTAATAGTTTATTGAAAAACTAAAAATTTTTCAGATAAATTTAACTTGAAAAATAAAATAAAACGTTGTATAGTAATTTTTAACACCTTGGAGCGTTGAAGTATTACTGAATTAGAATACTAAAGTACCAGATATTCCGGATGTGATAAATATCTATACAAGGGCGTATATACACAGGTGGCTTCTCTGTATGATGCAGAAAATTTTTCTGTTTGCATCATGCCGGGGAGCCGCTTGCATATATAGATAAAAGGGTGCACAAAATAAAAAGCACCAAATATTCTAAGAGAATTCCAAGAGGAGGAAAACTATGAGCAGAGTTTACAACTTTTCAGCAGGACCGGCAGTATTACCGGAAGAAGTCCTGAACGAAGCAGCAGCAGAAATGCTGGACTACAGAGGCACAGGAATGTCAGTAATGGAGATGAGTCATCGATCTAAGTCATATGAGACCATTATTGAAGATGCTGAATCAGATCTGCGCGATCTCCTGCACATTCCGGAAAATTATAAGGTGCTTTTTCTTCAGGGAGGCGGTTCCACCCAGTTCGCTATGGTTCCTATGAACCTGATGAAGAACCGTGTGGCAGATTATATCATTACCGGACAGTGGGCAAAGAAAGCGCACAAAGAGGCATCTATTTACGGAAAGGCAAATGCCATTGCTTCCAGTGCTGACAAGACTTTCAGCTACATTCCGGATTGTTCCGACCTTCCTGTATCTGAAGATGCAGATTATGTGTACATCTGTGAAAATAATACGATTTACGGAACGAAGTTCTGGACACTGCCAAATACAAAGGGAAAACTGTTAGTAGCAGACCAGTCCTCCTGCTTCTTATCTGAGCCTGTGGACGTATCCAAATACGGTCTGATCTTTGCAGGTGCTCAGAAGAACGTAGGACCTGCAGGTACTGTTATCGTTATCATCCGTGAAGATCTGATCAGCGAAGATGTATTAGAGGGAACACCAACCATGTTACGCTACAAGATCCACGCAGACGCAAAATCTCTTTACAATACACCTCCTACCTATGGTATTTACATGTGCGGCAAGGTATTTAAGTGGCTAAAGGCAAAAGGCGGCCTGGACGAGATGAAGAAGATCAATGAGGAGAAGGCAAAGATCCTTTATGATTTCTTAGACGAGAGCAAGCTGTTTAAGGGCACAGTAGTAAAGAAAGACCGTTCTATCATGAACGTTCCGTTTATTACCGGAAATGAAGAACTGGATGCGTTATTTGTAAAAGAGTCAAAGGCAGCAGGACTGGAAAACTTAAAGGGCCACAGAACGGTAGGCGGCATGCGTGCAAGTATCTACAATGCAATGCCAAAGGCCGGTGTAGAGAAGCTGGTTGAGTTTATGGCTGATTTTGAGAAGAAGCATCTGTAAAGAGGAGAGAGTATTATGAAAAAGATCCATTGCTTAAATCCAATCGCAGCCTGCGGAACTGACCTGTTCCCGGCTGATTATGAAATAACCGACAATAAAGCAGAGGCAGATGCCTTTTTAGTACGAAGCGCTTCCATGCATGAAATGGAGCTGCCTGAGGGCCTTCTGGCAGTAGGACGTGCCGGCGCAGGTGTAAATAACATCCCCTTAGATGAGTGTGCCAAGTCTGGTGTGGTTGTATTTAACACACCTGGTGCCAATGCAAACGGCGTAAAAGAGCTGGTGCTTGCAGGCATGTTTTTAGCATCCCGTGACATTGTAGGGGGTATTAAATGGTGCCTGGACAATGCAGAGGATGAAAATATTGCAAAAACAACAGAAAAGAGCAAAAAGGCCTTTGCAGGCTGGGAATTAAAGGGCAAGAAATTAGGTGTCATCGGACTTGGTGCTATTGGTGCTGAGGTTGCCAATGCAGCTACCCACCTGGGAATGGAAGTGTATGGCTATGACCCATATATCTCTGTCAACGCAGCATGGAGACTTTCCAGAAATGTAAAACATATTACCAATGTGGATACCATTTTCCAGGAGTGTGATTATATTACCGTTCATGTGCCGCTGTTAGAGTCCACAAAAGGCATGATCAACAAAGAAAAATTGGACATGATGAAGGAAGGTGTGGTAATCTTAAACTTTGCAAGGGATACTCTTGTAAATGATGACGATATGGCCGCAGCACTGGAGTCTGGAAAAGTTGCCCGTTATGTCAGCGACTTCCCAAATACGAAGGTAGTACATATGAAACATGTGATCCTTACTCCACATCTGGGCGCGTCCACAAGAGAGTCTGAGGACAACTGCGCTGTTATGGCAGTCCAGGAGATCACAGATTATCTGGAAAATGGTAATATCAAGAATTCCGTTAATTATCCGGCCTGCGATATGGGTGTATGCCAGGCAGCAAGCCGTATTGCCGTTCTTCACATGAATATTCCGAATATGATCGGCCAGATCACTGCTATACTGGCAGCCCAGGGCGTGAACATTTCTGATATGACCAATAAGAGCCGCGACAAGTACGCGTATACCTTATTAGATCTGGAACATAAGCCGGAAGAGGCGACTGTAGAGAAATTAAAGGCCATTGAGGGCGTTTTAAGAGTACGTGTAGTGAAATAAATGTTACAGTTCAGCCATGCGCTGGTTTGGATGAGAAAGTGTGTTGCAAGCTTGCTTGCATAAGCGCTTTCTTATTCAAATCAGCATATGGTGGATCCACCAAGCTTCTTGTTTTCATGAATATGGAAACAAGAAGATGTCATGGCTGAACTGTAACAAATAAAGGTGATCAAAAGGAGAAGAAAATGGCAGTAGTAAAACCATTTGTATGTATCAGACCTGCGAAAGAGAATGCAGCCAAGGTTGCAGCTCTTCCTTATGACGTATACAACCGGAAAGAAGCGTGTGCGGCAGTAGCAGGAAATCCTATTTCTTTCTTAAATATCGACAGAGCAGAGACTCAGTTTTCCGATGATGTGGATACTTATGCAGACTGTGTGTATGAAAAGGCGAGAGAGCTTTTAGATACCCAGATCGCAGAGGGGGTCTATGTTACCGATGCAGGAGATCATTATTATCTTTATGAGCTGACCATGGACGGACGCAGCCAGACAGGTATCGTTGCCTGCAGCTCCATTGATGATTATGTAAATGGTGTGATCAAGAAGCATGAGAACACCAGAGAAGACAAGGAATTAGACCGTATCCGTCATGTGGATACAGTCAATGCCCAGACAGGTCCTATTTTCCTGGCTTACAGACAGAATGAGACTTTAAAGACGATCGTGGCAGAGGAAAAGGCAAAACCGGCTCTCTATGATTTTGTATCAGATGACGGTATCCGCCACAGAGTGTGGAAGATCAATGATCTGGCTCAGCCCAAAGCCATTGAGGCAGCATTTGCAGCAATCCCGGCTACTTATATTGCAGACGGACATCATAGAGCCGCTTCCGCTGTAAAGGTCGGCTTAAAGCGCAGAGCGGAAAATCCTGGATATACAGGAGAAGAACCGTTTAACTACTTCCTGTCTGTTTTATTCCCGGATGAGGAACTGATGATCCTTCCATATAACCGTGTAGTCAAAGACTTAAACGGGCTGAGCAGAGAGCAGTTCTTTGAGGCAGTAAAAGAGAAATTTGAACTGGAAGAAATTGGAAAAGAACCATATGCGCCAGCTGAAAAGGGAACCTTCGGCATGTACCTGGACAACACCTGGTATGCTTTAAAGGTACTTCCTCAGTACAAGAGTGCTGACCCGGTAAAGGAACTGGATGTTTCCATTTTACAGGATCAGCTGTTAGCACCGGTACTTGGCATTGGTGATCCAAGAACCGATAAGCGCATTGATTTTATCGGCGGCATCCGCGGCTTAAAAGAGCTGGAACGCCGTGTAAGCGAAGATATGAAGATCGCATTTTCCATGTATCCAACTTCCATAGAAGAGCTTTTAGCAGTAGCAGACGCAGGCCTTTTAATGCCGCCTAAGTCTACCTGGTTTGAGCCGAAGTTAAGAAGTGGGTTATTTATCCACAGGTTAAGTTAATGAAATGAGTAAAAGCCGTCCGGTGGCTGCCAGGCGGTTTTTTATGCGGTGGGAATATCTTTCGTCTGATATACCCGCGTCCATTCTTTGGTACCGTCTACTTTTACGGTCTCACACTGGTTCTTTCGCAGGAATTTTACCAGTTCGTAGCAGTTGATCCAGATCTCATGGTCACTTTCTTTCTGGGATTCGTCAAAGACCAGTTCCAGGCCGAAGTGGAGGTGGGATTCTTCAATGTTATTGGTGTTTTCTTTAGAACTGTAGCCGGTGCGGCCCATATAGCCGATGACGTCCCCGGCCTGGACGGCACTGCCTTCTTTTAAATTGGACTGGAAGGGATAGTTTTTGCGCAGGTGGGCGTAGTAATAATACCGCTTCTTGTCAAAGCTGCGGATCCCGATCCGCCAGCCACCATACTGGTTCCAGCCCAGTGCCTCTACATAGCCGGATTCCACAGCGATAATGGGAATTCCCACCTGCCCCATCATATCATGGCCTAAGTGGCGGCGCTTGAAGCCATAGCTGCGGGAGACTCCGAAATCGTCAAAGTCACTGTAAGGGAAGTTTTTTGCCAGTGGGAAGAAAGCTTTCAGGCCGTATTTGGTGACCCAGACGGTATTTGGAGTTGTCTGGGAGCCAGAATTTTCGTGAGTGGACTGATCTGAGGCAGAGGGATTTTGCGTGGTCTGTTCTGGTAAATTGGTAGGATTTTGTACGGATTGTTCCTGTGCAGAGTTCATGTTTTGTGCAGAAGTGGTATCTGGTGCAGTCTCAGAAGGCTGCAGCATCTCTGGCGCTTCATCCGCCGGGATCTCCGCCTGAAATGTCCCCACCATTCCGCCTAACACCGCCCCATAGGCCTGTCTGTAATAGTCATAATATTTCATATCTTTTGTCAGCTCTTCCATAGTGGTATCCCCATTGATCAGCTGTTCAGCTACTTTTTTCATATCACTTTTCTTATATCTGGAAAAATCCCCGCCATAGCGCGTTCCAAGATACGCCAGCAGATCCACCCAGTTTAGATGAACGGTTGCCTGGCAGGTATCCACATCATACCGGAAAGCCTGATCTAATGCTTCGCTGGTCACATTAAAGTCCACCCATTTGATAAAGTCACCGGAAGTCTGAAAAATACCTGTTTGTCGGTCCGTTTTCTTCGTAAATAAACAAAGACATAAGATCACCAGGACAAAAAGTTCCATACCGATAAAGATAAATGAACGAAATGAACGTTTTCTGGAAAAAGACATAATATCCCCCTTTTTGTTCTGGCTGGAATTTGTTTTACAAATAGCACTTGTACCCATAATCTTATGCCTGTAGCAGGTGAAATATGAGACCCTTACTTGTTGGGGCTGGGAAATTGTGGTATGCTAAATGCATATCAAATGGCATGGAGGACAAGGCAATGCAGAATTTTGAATTTTATGCACCAACCCGGATGATTTTTGGAAAAGAGACCCATAAGCAGGTGGGAAAACTGGTGAAGGAATATGGTTTTAAGAAGGTTTTCGTTCATTTTGGCGGCGCAAGTGCGAAGAAGAGCGGGCTTCTTGATACGGTGTTAGATGCTTTAAAGGCGGAAAATATTGATTATGTGACTTTAGGGGGTGTTCAGGCAAATCCAACTCTGGCTATGGCAAGAGAAGGGATTGAACTGGGCAAAAAAGAAGGTGTTGACTTTATTCTTGCAGTAGGCGGCGGAAGTGTTATTGACTCTGCAAAATGCATTGCAGACGGTATCGCAAATCCAGATATAGATGTGTGGAAATTCTATATGAAAGAGGAAACTCCAAAGGCTTCTCTGCCAGTAGGCGTTATCCTGACATTATCTGCAACGGGCAGTGAAATGAGTTCTTCCAGCGTTATTACCAATACAGAACTGGGCTTAAAGCGCGGATTTAACAGTCCGGGACATAGACCCTTATTTTCCATCTGTAATCCGGAGCTGACTTATACCGTAAGTCCATTCCAGACTGGCTGCGGAGCTGTGGATATTATGATGCATACTCTGGAGCGCTATTTCAGTGTTGGTGAGAATACACCATTATCTGATCGTATTGCAGAGGGAGTTTTAAAGACTGTGATCCCGGCTGGAAAAGCAGCACTGGAAAACCCAAATGACTATGAAGCGAGAGCATCGATCATGTGGGCCGGAACCATTTCCCATAATGATCTGACCGGTCTTGGAAGATCTGTATTTATGGTGGTACATCAGATGGAGCATGAACTTTCCGGCATGGATGAGAAAATTGCTCACGGTGCAGGACTTTCCGCTTTATGGGCTTCCTGGGCAAGATATGCATATGAGAATAATGTAAGCCGTTTTGCTCAGTATGCAGTGAACGTATGGAACATTGAAATGGATTTTGAGCATCCGGAAAAGACGGCTTTAGCAGGTATTCAGGCGACAGAAGATTATTTCAAGAGCCTGAATATGCCCACCTCTTTGAGAGAACTGAATGTAGATCCGGCATCTTTTGAAGAACTGGCAGAAAAATGCACCAACCATGGTGGAAGAACGCTGGCAGGCATCAAGGTATTAGACAAGCCGGATATTATTGAGATTTATAAGATGGCATATTAAAAAGCAGAAATAAGCAATGGAAGAGAACGCCCGCTGGTGCGGGCGGTGCTCAGATGGATCCAGATGGATATAGAAACAGCCTCCGGGAATGGACTTAAATGTTCCAGACCTAGTACATCGTTTACAAAATAACTAGCCTATTCGCTTGTCTGCAAATCCGATTGCACAGTTCAAAAAGCCTCAGCGTAGCCCGCTACGCCTGCGTTTTTTGAACTGCACACTCGAATCTGCATCCTACGTGATTAGGCCAGTTATTTATGAAACGATGTACT
>CAVDQU010000019.1:0-28725 GCA_963611035.1 Agathobaculum sp. | reverse complement strand
GTTATGGGACGATGAGGACAGCAAAAAAGAAGAGAAATAATAGAAGAGAAGTAATGCTTGAATAATTTTGACAATAGCTCGTGAAAATCAGGAGGAAGCAATTATGAGAAGAAAATGGAATTCAGGGGTCAGAGTATTTGCAGGAGTTGTACTTACAGCAGCACTTTTATCCGGCTGCGGCAGTAAGACAGCAGACAGCACATCAGCACAAAATGACACTCAGAATGCATCACAGGATACAACTGCCCAGGGAAATTCAGACAGCCAGGAAGTAAGAAAGGTATACGTGGCAGTAGGTGCCACTTTTGAACCGTATACCTACATAGATGAAAATAATCAGCCTGCAGGCTACGATGTGGCAGTTTTACAGGAGATCGATAACCGTCTTCCACAGTATGAATTCCAGATCGAGAACATGGAACTGGCTAATATTTCCGTCGCTCTGGATGCAAAGAAGGTTTCCATTGGTTCCCAGCAGTTTGAGAAGAACCCGGAAAGAGAGAAGAAGTATCTGTTTACCAACGAAGGTTTTGCTACCTATAATAAGCGGTTGGTCTACAAAAAGGGAAGAGATGACATCCATTCCATTGATGATCTGGTTGGAAAGAAAGTAAGTGCCAGTCAGGGAAGCAATACCGCAGCGATCCTGGAGACCTACAATGCAGAACATGATGGTAAGATCGATATTGTGTATTCCAATGGTGCTACCAGTGAAAGTATTTATGATGATGTGATGAACGGAAGACTGGATGCCATTGTTGCAACCAAGAAAACATTTAAGAAATATAATGAAGATTTTGGCGGCGGTTATGATATTAACGAGGACAGCTATTTCAGCGAATCACAGGCATATTTCATGCTGGCTCAGGGCGAAGAGCAGCTTCAGGATGACATGGATACTGCTTTAAAGGCAATGAAAGAAGATGGAACTCTTACAAAGCTTTCGATTGAATATACAGGAAGTGATTACAACTCAGAAGAATAGGAGCATAAAATATGGATCTTTCCAGCATTTTTCGTTTCAGTAATATGGTGGAATATTTCCCAAAGATCTTATCCCGTTTCCCTGTAACGCTTCTTATTGTAGTGGTGAGCGTTGCAGGGGGGCTGGTCCTTGGATTTATTCTGGCAGCGGCACGTATCTTTAAAATACCAGTGTTAAAAGAACTGGCAGCTCTTTATATTTCCTTTGTAAGGGGGACCCCGATCCTGGTGCAGCTGTTTGTAGTTTACTACGGACTGCCTCTTCTGGTGGCTCCTTTAGGAGTGGACATCAACCATTGGAGTAAACTATTTTTTGTACTGGTCACATATTTATTAAATGACGGTGCATTTATGTCGGAGATCATCCGTTCTTCTATTGAAAGTGTTCCCAAAGGCCAGTTTGAAGCAGCAGCTAGTGTAGGACTTACCACATTTCAGACTTATAAAAGGATCATCATCCCACAGGCATTTAAAATAGCAGCACCTGCCTTTGGAACCCGTGTGATCGGTTCTTTCCAGGCAACGGCTATGGCATTTACACTGGGCATTATTGATATCATGGGTCAAGTGAAAGCCATTGGAACACGTACCAACCGCGTTTTAGAAGGTTATGTGGATGCAGCCATCATATTTATCATAGTTTCGTATCTGTTAGAGCGTTTATTTACCTGGATGGAGCACCGTCTGGACGGGCAGACAAGGAGGAAGGAAAATGGCATCGCCCTTTGAATTTTCATATATTTTTGTTGTAATGGGGAAAATATGGGAAGCTATGCCGGTCACTCTTTTGCTGACTTTTGTTCCCCTGATCTTAGGTTTTATATTTGGAGTTCCTTTCGCAGTGATCCGGCAGTTTCATGTCCCTTTTGCAGCTGTATTTTTAAAGAATACATCTAATATTTTAAAAGGGATACCGGCTGTGCTGCTGGTCCTTATGATCAATTATCTGATCCTTAAGCCTATTGATTACCTGGCTTTGAGCCATGAGTGGGCAAAGCCATTGCAGACTATGAATAAAATATACATAGGGATCGCGGCATTAAGTATTTACGCAGTGGTGCAGATCACAGAAACGGTGCTTGGAGCGCTGCTTTCTGTAGGAAAAGGACAGTATGAAGCGGCGTATTCTGTAGGACTTACCAGGACACAGGCCTTGTTCCGGGTGGTCTTTCCACAGGCCGTGCCTGCGGCCCTTCCTGTTCTTTGCAACAATGTGATCGGTCTTTTAAAATCCACGTCCATTGTATATCTTATCTCTGTAAATGATATCCTGGGAGCTGCTATTAACTCAGCAGCGGTAAATTTCCGTTATTTGGAAGCATATGTTGCAGTGGCTATCGTATACTGGGTTATGTGCATTTGTGTGGAAAAACTGTTTTATATAATGGAAAAACGGTATAAATATGCAGCAGGAGGTACGATATGATCGAGATTAAAGGTTTACATAAAGCATTCGGACAGAACCAGGTCTTAAAGGGCGTGGATATTACTGTAAATAAGGGAGATGTGGTGGTAGTCATCGGCCCCAGCGGTTCTGGAAAGACCACCATGTTGCGGTGCATCAATTTCCTGGAAAGAGCAGATGCAGGAACCATCACAGTAGGAGACATTACTGTAGATGCAGCCAAAGCAAAGAAAAAAGAGATCCATAAAATACGGCTGAGAACGGCAATGGTTTTCCAGAACTATAATTTATTTGCTAATAAGACAGCTCTTGGGAATGTAATGGAAGGTTTGACCCAGGCAAGAGGCGTATCAAAGGAAAAAGCAAGAGAAATCGCCCTTGATGCCCTGGAAAAAGTGGGGTTGAAGGATAAAGCAGATGATTATCCGTCCCAGCTTTCCGGTGGACAGCAGCAGAGAGTGGGCATTGCCAGAGCGGTCGTGCTAAATCCGGATGTGATCCTTTTTGACGAACCAACATCGGCTTTGGATCCGGAACTGGTGGGAGAAGTATTAAAAGTTATCAAAGACATTGCAAAAGAAGGGATCACCATGATCATTGTGACCCATGAAATGAGCTTTGCTTCTGATGCAGCCAACCGGGTGATCTTTATGGCTGGCGGTGTTGTAGTGGAAGAAGGAAAGCCGGATGAGATTTTTTCCAACCCAAAAGAAGAAAGAACAAAGCAGTTTTTAGAGCGCGTATTGCCAAAGTGGTCGTATACCATCTAAGGAGCGCAGGGAAAAACAAGCGACTGCGAAAGGAGAAACCCAATGAAAATCAATTTTGACCGACAGATAGATAGAAAACATACTGACTGCTCCAAATGGGACGGACAAGGCGGTGATTATATCCCATTATGGATCGCAGATATGGATCTTCCTGTGGCAGAGCCTATTTTAGAGGCACTGAAAAAACGTCTGGAACATCCCTTTTTCGGATATACGTTTCCTGGTGAAAGTGTGTACCAGGCAGTTATTTCTTATTATAAAAGCCGGTATGATTTTGATGTAAAAAAAGAATGGATCCTTTTTAATCATGGAGTAAACACGGGAAATAATATTGCTGCCAGAGCTTTAGGCGGCACGATCATGGTAGCAACTCCTATGTATCCCCATATTAACCAGAAATTGTCCCAGGAAGCAGGGAAGCCGGTGATCCGTGTACCTTTAAAACTGGAAAACGGACTGTATACTTTTGATCTTGAGGCAATGGAAAAAGCGGTTACGCAGGATGTGACCACCTTTGTGCTGTGTAATCCTCATAATCCGATAGGCCGTGTATTTACCAGAAAAGAATTGGAAGAGTTGTTTGATTTTGCCGCCAGACATGACATTGTGGTGGTTGCAGATGAGATACACAGTGATCTGATCTTAGAAGGGCAGCACATTCCGGCCATCACTTTAGGTGAAGAGGCCAGACAGAGGGTGATCCTTCATCATTCTGCCAGCAAGACCTATAATATTCCTGGTCTTCCTCTGGCATTTGCTATTATCCCTAATGAAGAGTTAAGACATAAATACGAAGAAGTGGCAGCTACCATGCATGCGCCTTTTGACACCCTTTCTTTTGTTGCCTTTGAGGCAGCTTTTACAAAGGGAGAAGAATGGCGTCAAGAACTGTTAGAATACCTTAGGGAAAATAAAAAGTGGCTGGATGAACGGATCAGCCAGATCCCGGGACTTTCTATTTGCCACAGTGAAGGCACTTATTTAGGCTGGATTGATGCCGGAAAGACAGGGTTAAGCGATCCGGCCGGATTTTTTTTGAAAGAAGCAGGCGTAAAGTTTAATGATGGTGATTCCTTCTCAGCCCCCGGATTTCTCCGTGTGAATTTTGCCTGCCCCAGAGCTTATTTAGAGGAAGCCTTTGAACGGGTGGAAAAGGCTTTAGAGCGAAAAAATGTTTAGGAAATCAGATCCATGATATGACGGGCAGTCACCTGCGGGGTGCGGTCATTTTTTACAGTGAACGCTGCGTAAGCCTCATAGGAGACGGCCCGTTTGTTGTATCGTTGGAGAAGCTCTTCTTTTGTGTTGTTTTTGATCAGGGGCCGGCCAGGATTTTCCATCAGGCTTTTGTAGCAGTCTTCAAAGGGGCGGTTCAGATAGACGATGGTGCCGGCTTTGGAAAGAAGGTCGCCGTTTCGGGAGTAGGTGAGCAGGCCGCCGCCTGTGGAAATAACACAGGGGGGATAATTTGATACCTGTTTGGTGATTTCATGTTCGATATTGCGAAAGGCTTCATTGCCCTGGGTAGCGAAGAGCTGCTGGGGAGTCTGTCCTGTCTGGGCGGTGATCAGTTCGTCTGTATCGTAAAATGGTACGCCAAGCTGGCGGGCCAGTTCTTTTCCTATGGTGGTTTTTCCGCTGCTGGTGTAGCCGCAGAGGAAAATGGGGTGTTTTAATGCTTGGGGCATTTTGGGGTTCCTCCTGTGGGTATAAAAATTACTTTGAGGTGTATGATGCTAAGATGATAGCATGTTTTGGGAAAAAACACAATGATAAGTAAAAGCTTTATGATAAGTAAAAGCTTTAAAGTTTTAACTTAACAAAGTTTTTTGTTGAAACCGGTCATCTGCTGTGGTATAATCACCTTTGTCACAGCGAAAAATGACGAAAGTACATTCTGTCACAGTGGCAAAAAAGTAATTTTTTTACAAAAAGAGGAGTGTAGCATTATGAAACTGAAAAAATGGGTCGCAATGGCTGCGGCTGCTGCAATGTGTCTGTCTGCGACAGCATGCAGCGTTTCCGTATCCGGCAATGAAACGACAAAGGCAGCTGAGTCAGCAGCAGAAACAACTGCAGCAGAGGCAGCATCTTCTGAAGAGTCCGGAAAAGCAGATGAGTCTAAGGCAGAGGGAGATCTTGCAGCAACGGCTGATTATCCTACCAAGCCTATTAATATGATCATCCCTTACGGAGCTGGCGGAACTACTGATGTATGGGGCAGAAAGTTAGCAGCTTTGTTAGAGAAGTATTTAGGACAGTCTATTACTGTTAATAACCAGGGCGGTGCTTCCGGTTCTATCGGTTCCCAGTTTGTAAAGGAACAGCCTTCTGATGGTTATACTTTATTAGTTTGTGCAGAAACCATGGGAACTTACCGCACTATGAATGTATGTGATCTGGATTATTCTGATTTTACAGTTATTTCTCCATTAGTAGGGGATCCTAAGGTACTGGTTGTTGGTAAGGATTCCAAGTATAATACTCTGGAAGAGTTACTGGGTGATATTAAGGCAAATCCAGGAAAGATCACCATGTCCCACTCCGGTCCTGGCGGAAGCGGACACAATCAGGGCCTTGTTATGAAGGAACTGGGCTATGATGTAGCTATGACCAGCTTTGACTCCGGTAATGATGCTCTGTTAGGTGTTATCGGCGGACAGGTTGATTTTACTAACCCTAACATCTCTACTTTAGGCGGTTACATTGAGAGCGGCGATGTTAAGCCTTTAGCTGTTTTCTCTGATAAGAGAATGGATGCTTATCCTGACATCCCGGCATTTACCGAGACTGTACCGGAGGCGGAGAAGTACTTAAGTATTCCGTATACTTTGTTAAGCTTTGTTGTTAATAATGATACTCCACAGGAAGTTGTTGATGTATTAAAGGCAGCATCCCAGAAGGTGTTTGCTGATCCGGAGTGGACTGATTTTGTAAAGCAGAATGCAGCTGATCCTGTTTTTGAGGAGTATACGGATGATGATGCGATCAAGGCGTTTTATGATAAATGGAAATCTGTTATCTGCTGGTTACAGTATGATAATGGTGTAGCTGAGAAGAGCCCTGAGGAGTTTGGCATTGCAAGGACTGCAGAGTAATCGGCGATAGAATACTCTGTGAAACGGATTGGAATATTGAGAGTTAATTGAGGATTGATCAATGAAAAACAAAGTTTCTTCACTGATTGCAGAGGGTATATTATTTTGCGGGAGTGGCATTTTGCTGCTCTCGTATTCTCTTGTATCCTATGCAAAGGCATTTAATAAATCTTGGAGTCAGTCTCCTTATCTTTTTCCGGCGTTAGTTGGTGCTGCACTGATCGGACTTTCTATATGGATCATGGGTCAGGGAGTTCTGGCTATGAAGAGGGCTGGAAATGGGATTACATTGACGAAGGCAGAAGATGGTAAAGGGAAAATAGCAAGAGTTTTTGGTGTTTTAGTGCTTTGCGGACTTTATTATCTGGCGTTGGATGTGGTTTCTATCCCACGGGTTACTATTGTGATTTTGAGTTTTAGTATTACGATCTCTATTTTTGAGGTTGCTACGGTTGTTTTTCTGATCGCCATGATGTGGTTTATGAAGGTCAGAAAAGTGGCTGTGCTTATACTGGTTCCTATTGGAACTTCTTTGTTTTTGAGTGTTGCGTTTAGGACCTGTTTACATGTAATGCTGCCATAGAAAGGGGAAAATATACAGATGTTATCAATGTTATCGATCGTGGATCTGCGTTTTCTTCTTATGGTCCTTTTGGGATCTGTGGCAGGTCTTTTTGTAGGTGCTATACCGGGACTTTCTGTGTCCATGGCTACGGCGCTGCTTGTTTCTATTACTTATACCTGGGATCATTCTGACGCGCTGGCCATGATCATGGGCGTTTATGTGGTTGGTGTGTTTTCCGGGGCTGTTTCTGCGATCTTGATCAATATTCCGGGTGCGCCGTCTTCTGTGGTTACTACTTTGGATGGCTACCCTATGTCAAAGAAGGGACAGTCTTATAAGGCGCTTTATACAGCGACTATTTATTCTTTTATCGGAAGTGTTTTCGGATTTATTGCATTGGGGCTGTTAGCTGAGCCGGTTGCTGCTATTGCAATCAAGTTCACGAAAATGGATTATTTCCTGCTGGCATTGTTTGGACTGGTGACAGTTGGTTCTGTCAGCACGAAGAATTATGCCAAGGGATTGATCAGTGTTATGCTGGGACTGATCGTCAGCATGATCGGTCTGGATCCATTAATGGGTACGAAGAGACTGACTTTTGGAATCCAGAACCTGACGGGTGGTATCAGTACGGTACCTGCGTTGGTTGGATTTTTTGGATTTGCGGAAGTGTTGAGTGTTATTTATAGCCTGGAACAGGAACAGAATGTGCTGGCTATGGAGAAGACGAAGGTTAGTTTGAAGGAAGTGCTTAAGCACTGGAAGTTGTCTTTATATACTTCTACGATTGGTATGCTGGTTGGCGCTCTTCCTGGTGCCGGTGGTCCGGTTGCTTCGTTTATCGCCTATAATGAGGCGAAGCGTATTACAAAGGATCCGGAGGTACCGTTTGGTGAAGGTGCAGTGGAAGGTATTATGGCCAGTGAGTCTTCTAATAATGCATGTATTGGCGGTGCGCTTATTCCGATGCTGACGCTGGCGGTTCCTGGGGATGCGGTTACGGCGATCATTTTGTCTGTATTTTATGTACATGGATTACAGCCGGGTCCTATGTTTATCAGGAAGAATCCGGATGCGTTTTATGCTATTTTGATCGCGGGGATTATTGCTTGTTTTGCGTTGCTGGTATTAGGACTTCTGGTAGCGCCGAGAATCAGTAAGGTTATTACGATACCGAAGAATGTGATGATACCGGTTGTAGCCAGTCTTTGTGTGATCGGATCTTTTGCATGTAATAACCGGTTGTTTGATGTGGCTTTGATGTTCTTGTTTGGTGTGATCGGATTTTTGATGAGAAGGTTTGATTATCCGGTTGCGCCGCTGATACTGGCTATGGTTTTGGGACAGATGATGGATTCTAACTTTAGGCAGGCGGTTTCACTGGCTTCTTCAGCGGATCATCCTTTGATGTTTACGTTTGGGCATTGGCAGACGGTGTTGCTGCTTCTTTGTATTGCCTGGGTGCTTTTGGGAAATATTCCCTGGACGAAGCCTTATGTGGAGAAGGTTAGAGGGGTATTCCGTAAGATATAATGAGTGCAGGGAAAAACAAGCGGCTGCGAAGCAGATATTTGTTTTTCACAAGCCATTAACGAACGAATCGCCTGCGAAAGCAGGCAGTGGAGCGCGTGAGCGCGGGATTCGTGAGTCTATGAGGCACATAAGCGCATCCTGGCGAAAAAAGACCTGTTTTGCTCCGTCGCTTTTTGTCAGGTCTGCGATACAAACTCACATGCTGCGCATGTTCAGACAGTGTATCTTAGACCTGACGCTATACTCACAAAACAGGTCTTTTTTCTGAAATGGATGCTTCTCATGTACCTCATCCTCTTTTCGGCCAAGATAATATCGACCTCTCGGACGTAGTCCGGGAGGTTTTTTTATATAAAGCTTTATTTGTCTTTAGGCATCGTTTTAAAGAATTTCACTACCATTGGAAATGTGATAGAAGCGGAAATAACATCGGAAATTGTCTGGGATATCTGAATTCCGGTGAGGCCCAGGAGTGCGTTCATGATCCAGAGAACAGGTATGAAGACCAGTCCGCTTCGGATCATGGAGAGGAATGTGGCCCGGCTGCTTTTTCCAATACTCTGGAAGAGCATGTTTCCATAAAGGGAAAGCGGCATGAAAAAGAGTGCAAGGCACTGGATGCGCAGGGCGGGAATGCCGATAGCAAGGACGGTTGGGTCGTCACGGAACATGCGTACAATAGGGGCAGAGCAGGTGATGCCGATAAAGGCGGAAATGCTCATGACCACAAAGCTGCTTTTTACGCTGAACCAGAAAGCATCCCGGACGCCCAGTTTGAGGATAAAGATCAGGAACATGTCGCCAAAAATGTTTAGGATACCGCCGGAAGCAAGGCCTAACATGGCGAAGAAGGCTTTTCCTTCGTAACGGAGAATGTTATTCATAACTCAGCTGGAAGCCATAGCTGGCGCTGCGATCAGGATCCAGGTGCTGTATTCGATGGCGTGTGGGAGTATGGAGTCTGTACTTCCAAGGAGACGCATGAAGGGGGCGTGGAAGAGAAAGCCTAAGATGCAGATGAGACCACCACATAATAAGGATAGAAAGAAGCTGGTGGATGCGAATTTGCGGGCGCTTTCTACGTCGTGCGCTCCCAGTTTGCGGCTGATATTGCTGCCTGCGCCATGTCCGAACATGAAGCCGAAAGCATTGATGATAGCCATCAGGGCGAAAACAACACCGGTTGCGCCGCTGACGCTGGTTCCAAGCTGACTGACGAAGAAGGTATCAGCCATATTGTATACACTGGTTACAAGCATACTGACAGTGGTTGGCAGTCCAAGCTGCAGTACCAGTTTGTTGATGGGGGCTTTTGTCATTTTATCGAATTGTTCTTGTGCGCTGTCTGTTTTCATAATATGTATACCTTTGAAAATGTGGATGAATAATAAAAAGGCCCTCCTATGAGATTTATTGTATCATAGGAGGGTCTTTTTTTGAGAGTGTTTTGGGGTAATTTCCTGAAAAAATTTTACTTTGTTTTTACATAATGTGTTTTCAGATTATTTCTCTTCCAGATCCACTGCTTCGAAGAGGTCTCCAAGTGTTTCCAGTGCCGGAAGCAGCTTTGTTACACCGCAGGTGAAGAAGAGGATGCGGATAACTTCAAAAATCTCGTCGATAGTAGCACCATTTTCCAGAGCCAGTTTTCCATGGACTTTCATGGTAGTTTCTGTGGAAGTTGCAATACCTACTGCCATGACGATCAGTTCTCTGTACTTTTTAGGAATGGAGATGTCTTTTTTGTTGCAGTTTACATACTGCTGATAGAACATATTGATCAGGTTCGGGTCATTTCCCATAACACGGTGGGAGTCTAAAAGTTTTCCTCCGCGAGCTTCTTTTAACGCTTCCAGGATCTCTCTGGAGCGAGCCAGTTTGGCTTCGTCAGTCTGTTTCAACGTGATACCTTCTTTCATACATATAATGAGCGCAGGGAAAAACAAGCGGATGCGTCAGCAGACATTTGTTTTTCACAAGCCATTAACGAACGAGCCGCCTGCGTTAGCAGGCAGTGGAGCACGTAAGTGCGGGGCTCGTGAGTTTTATAGTTTTTTGGGCAAATTTCTGTATCATAATGAGCGCAGGGAAAAACAAGCGGATGCGTCAGCAGACATTTGTTTTTCACAAGCCATTAACGAACGAGCCGCCTGCGTTAGCAGGCAGTGGAGCACGTAAGTGCGGGGCTCGTGAGTTTTATAGTTTTTTGGGCAAATTTCTGTATCATAATGAGCGCAGGGAAAAACAAGCGGATGCGTCAGCAGACATTTGTTTTTCACAAGCTATTAATGAACGAGCCGCCTGCGATAGCAGGCAGTAGAGCACGTAAGTGCGGGGCTCGTGAATGGGTAAAGTGGGATTTACTGTAAGCCATATTTAGCTTTCAGAAAATCTGGTGCATAACCAGGGAAGAGGGCATAGGTGACTACGTCTTCTTCGGTACGTGCAAGCGCGCCGACTTCGGCTCTTGCTGTTTCCATTCCAGGGGCTAACTGATCGCCTGGGCGGATGAAGGCCGGTTTTTCGGATCCAAGAGCTTTTTCAAGAAGAGTTGGATCAATAGGGCCCGGTGGGCGTCCATAGAGACCACGGCAGTAGTCTTTTAATTCGCGGCTGACCATTGCGTAGCGGTTGCCAGTTAATACATTTGTAGTTGCCTGGGCGCCACACATCTGGCTGGATGGGGTGGCAAGAGGCGGATATCCCATATCAGCACGGACACGGGTTGCTTCTTCTAATACTTCTGGGAGACGGTCATACAGTTTCATGGCTGTAAGCTGGCTTTCCAGGTTGGAGAGCATACCGCCTGGGATCTGGTGCTGGAGACAGCCTACGTCTACGCCTACCAGTTTGGTGCCAAAATCTGCGTATTTACGGCGAAGTTCAGCAAATTTTTTGTTGATATCAGCAAACTGTCCCAGATCGATCTTTGGATCTCTGCTGGTTCCTTTTAAGGCAGCCAGATAGCTTTCGATTGGTGGAAGAGATGGTCCCATGGACATGGAGGAAACACATACATCCAGACCATCTACACCGGCGCGGATGGCTTCCCAATATGCCATTTCTGCCATACCACCTGTGCAGTGGCAGTGAAGATGTACCGGGATCTTAAGGGCTTTTTTCAGAGCTGTGATCAGTTCATAAGCAGCTTCCGGGGTCATAAGACCAGCCATATCTTCTACGTGCATCAGGGATGCACCCATCTGTTCCTGCTCTAAGGCATTCTGGACGAATACTTCTGTTGTATGGAATGGGCTTACATTATACTGAACGGAGCCTTCGATCTTTTTGCCGGCTTTTTTAATTGCCTTGAATGCGGTTTCGCAGTTTCTCAGGTCCTGAAGAGCATCGAAGGTAAGGAATACGTCAATTCCAGCTTCCGCTGCCTGGGCGATGAAGGCTTCTACTACGTCATCCGGGTATGCTTTGTAGCCTACCAGGTTCTGGCCGCGAAGGACCATTTTTAATGGAGTTTTCTTTACATATTTTTTGAAGGTTCTTACCCGCTCCCATGGATCATCTTTCAGGAAACGGACTGCTACATCGAAAGTAGCGCCGCCCCACATTTCCATGGAGTCATATCCAACTGCGTCCATCTGCTCTAAGAGCGGGATCATATCTGCAGTAGTAAGACGGGTTGCAAAAAGTGACTGCTGTCCGTCACGGAAATCTACACTGTTGAATTTAAGAGGAGTTCCTGCGCCTGCAAAGTCTGCTGCTCCGATTCCGGAAGGAGCAGAAAATTCAGGAGCTTTTTTTCTGTTCCAGAACAAAATACCACACCTTTCATTTATTATAGTTGTTTGCTGTTGACAGGTGGATCATGGAGAAGACCTGTCGCGGAATGTTGGATTTTCTTGATTTTTTGAAGATCGTTCTCTGGTCAGTTTACAGTACCTGGAAAATGGCAGGTTCCGGCAGGAAATCAAAAAAAAGAATCCGGAGGGGCCAGGTACTGAAAGCTGGCCAGAGAACAGCAGGTTTTAACAGATGCAAAAAGGGGAAGTGTGTATGTCAAAAACCTGCAGAGGTTGAATCATGTAGGATGTGTAATGCTTAAGTTTGATCACTCAAGTCAAACGTTAAACTAAATCGTTAAAACAAGAATACTAAAAAAGAATAGGATTGTCAAGAGGTAAAATGAAAAAGAATGGAAAAGAAAAATAAATATGGGAGGGGGATTTTGACTCAAGGTCTGGACATTTACGTTAAGAATTGTTATGCTGAACAAGTGTTACAGAGGTAAAACAATCAGAAGAATAGGAGGCTGTGAAGATGAGCATCTTATCAATAGGATTGGAACGTGGAGAGCAGATTGGAATAAAACATGGTTTGTCAGATGGTATTCTGACATTACTTGAGGAGAATGGAACCATATCAGAGAAAACACAGAAAATGATCTTGTCAGAAACAGATGTGAATCGTTTAAAATTGTGGTTGAAAAAAGCTGCTAAATCAGATTCCGAAGCTGACTTCTTAAAGAAAATACAAGAAGATGTCAGGACTGAACTGTAACGAATATCTCACAAAAAGCCCCGCTTGGTACAAATTTTTGTATCAGGCGGGGCTTTTGTGTTAAATATCCTGGAAAAGCGTTCCAATATTATGAAAAACTCTCCCTCAACACCAACTTCGCATGTACTTTCACATGCTCTGGTGTCAGGTCATTATTTAAAACTTTTTTTCTCATCAGGCGAAGAACCTGCTGTCCGATCTCTTTGTTTGGCATTTCTACTACACTAAGGGATGGAACGTAGTAGGAAGCAGCTTCCGGGTCCAGCATACCGATGGAGAGAAGCTCTGCATTTTCAGGAACAGAGATCCCCTGTTCGTGGAAAGCTCTTAAGGCACCTAATGCAATGGCATCGGAATCGCAGAAGATCATTTTTGGCGGTTCGTTAAGGGTGGCGTATTGTTTACCGATCTCGTAACCGCCGTTTCTCGTGCTGGGGCCTTTTAAAATGTATTTTTCGTCTGTTTCAATACCAAGGCGTTCGCAGGATTGGATGAATGCCTGGACACGTTGGTTGGTAGCGAAGTAGGAATGGCTGGATGAGAAAATGGCTGCTTCTGTATAACCTTTCTGGCGGATCTTGGTAGCTGCCATCAGGCCGACTTCGTCATTATCGGTGCATACAGTGGAAAAATGCTCAGAGTCACGGTTGATGAGCACTACCGGCATACGTGGGCAGATTCCTTCTAACCACTCCTGATCTTTTGCAGAGCAGGCACCGATTATGGCACCGCTGTAACCATTTTTTAAGAAGGCGGAACCATACTGCTCCAGCTTATCATTCTCATAAGTCTGAATCATCATTTCACAGTCAAAGCCAGATTCGGCAATTTCAATCTGAATGAAATTTAAGAAAGAGGCCAGAATGGAAACACGATAGTCCAACGGCCAGAAAAATGCGATGACAGGACGTTCATTTTCCTGTGAGCGCAGACGTCTTGCGCTTAAGTTGGGCTGATAACCCAGTTCCCTCATTGCCTGTGCTACCCGCTGCTGGGTAGCAGCGGAGATCTTTCTCTCTTCTGATTTTCCATTTATGATAATGGACACGGTTGTAACAGATACACCGGCCTCTTTTGCCACATCTTTTATAGTTGCCATATGTTCACCTTTATACCTTTTGTTTACTAAAACCAATCTTAAGCCAGATTCCCACATTATGTCAAGCAGGAAAGAAAGCCACCGTGGATCTTGTATGAAAACTGCACAATAAGTAATACGTTAAACTATATAAAACTGACAAAGAATGTTGTATTTTTCTCAAAACACTTGACAAACGTCAAACGATAAACTATTATTTGCGTCAAGGATGAACGTTTTACTAACACGTTAAACTAAGTAAGATATGTACATGTTGCTACTAATAAATGCAATACAAAATATATAAAAATGCACAAGTACATATCGCGAAAACAAAGGCGTTTCGCTGGCTGCCAGGTTTCTGGGGAAGAGAAGCCTGACAGAAATGAAAACGAGAACTAAAAACGATCAACCCCACAAAGAAAGGAAAGTACAGATTATGAGTAAAGTAAGCAGAGCAATGGATGGAAACGAAGCAGCAGCTTACGCTTCCTACGCTTTCACCGAAGTAGCAGCGATCTATCCGATCACACCATCTTCTCCAATGGCTGAACTAGTTGACAAGTGGTCAGCAAATGGAATGAAGAACATGTTTGGCCAGCAGGTAAAACTGGTTGAGATGCAGTCCGAGTGCGGAGCTGTTTCCGCAGTACACGGCGCATTAGACGGCGGCGTACTGGCAACTTCTTATACAGCATCCCAGGGACTTATGTTAATGATCCCGACCATGTACCGTATTGCAGGCCAGTTAAAGCCAGGTGTTATCCATGTAGCATCCAGAAACGTAGCAACCCATGCAATTTCCATTAACGCAGAGCACTCCGATGTTATGGCCTGTCGTCAGACCGGATATGCAATGTTAGCATCTTCTTCTCCACAGGAAGCAATGGATTTAGGTGCAGTTGCTCATCTGTCCGCAATTAAAGGTCATGTACCTTTCCTTCATTTCTTTGATGGTTTCCGTACTTCCCATGAGATTCAGAAAGTAGAATGTCTGGATTACGAAGATTTAAAGAAACTGGTTGACTGGAAAGAACTGGAAAAATTCCGTGAGAACGCATTAAATCCAGAGCATCCGGTTTTAAGAACTACAGGCCAGTATTCTGATACATATTTCCAGAGCCGTGAGGCATGCAATACCTATTATGATGCGCTGCCAGATATCGTTGCAGATTACATGAGCGAGATCAGCAAGATCACCGGCAGAGATTACAAGCCATTTAACTACTATGGTGCTCCAGATGCAGAGCATGTGATCGTAGTAATGGGTTCTGCAAGCGGTGTTCTTCGTGAGACCGTTGATTACTTAAATGCAAAGGGCGAAAAGGTTGGTTTCATCGATGCTCATCTGTACCGCCCATTCTCAGCTAAATACTTCTTAAGCCAGCTGCCTGAGACTGTAAAGATGATCACTGTTGGCGACCGTACCAAGGAGCCAGGTGCAGCAGGCGAGCCACTGTACGAGGATGTATGTTCCGTAATCCTGGAGTCTGGCAAGAATATCAAAGTTTTAGCATGCCGCTATGGTTTGGCAAGCAAGGACTACACACCAGCTCAGGTTATTGCACAGTTTGACAATATGAAGGCTGCAGAGCCAAAGAACCATTACACCGTAGGTATCAATGATGATGTAACTCATCTGTCACTGCCTGTAGGACCGGAAGTAAATACTGTTCCAGAAGGAACCATCAGCTGCAAGTTCTGGGGCCTTGGTTCTGACGGTACTGTAGGTGCTAACAAGAACACCATTAAGATCATTGGTGACCACACAGACTTAAATGTTCAGGCTTACTTTGAGTATGACGGCAAGAAGTCCGGTGGTGTTACACGTTCCCACTTACGTTTTGGTAAGAAGCTGATCAACTCTACATACCTTGTAAACCACGCAGATTTCATTGCCTGCCACAACAAGTCCTATCTGGACCGTTACGATATCCTGGCAGACGCAAAGGAAGGCGCAAATGTGCTGATCACCTGCGACTGGAAGGGCGAAGAGTTAGAGAAGCATTTAACTCCTGCATTTAAGAAAGCAGCAGCATTAAAGAAGATTCATCTGTATACCATTGATTCCACTGCTATTGCAGCAGAACTGGGACTGGGAAGCAGAACCAATACCATTTTACAGGCTGCATTCTTCAAGATTACCGGAATCATTCCAATCGAAGAAGCAGTTGGATATATGAAGAAAGCTATCTTAAAGTCCTACGGAAGAAAGGGCGAAAAGATCGTCAACATGAACTACGCAGCTGTTGATAAGGGCGTAGAAATGGTAGAAGAGGCAGAAGTACCTGCAAGATGGGCTGACATTGAGATCCCAGAAGAAAAAGTGGATGAGAACCTGCCAAAGTGGATCCGTAAGATCCAGATGCCTGTAAATGCTATGAAGGGCGATAACATTCCAGTCAGCGATTTCACCGATCTGCCAGACGGAACCATGCCTCAGGGTACTTCCAAGTACGAAAAGAGAGGTATTGCAGTTAATATTCCTGTTTGGGACAGCGAGAAATGTATTCAGTGTAATATGTGTTCCTATGTTTGCCCTCATTCCTGTATCCGTCCATTCCTTGTAACAGAAGATGAGGCTGCAAAGGCACCTGAAACCTTTACAACTACTGCTGTTAAGGGCAAAGGCGCTGAAGGCTTACGTTTCCGTTTACAGGTATCCGCTCTTGACTGTACAGGCTGCGGAAGCTGTGCAAATGTATGCCCGTCTAAGGAAAAGGCTATCACCATGAAGCCATTAGATAACAACTTACATGAAGCAGATAACTGGGAATACGCAATGAAGTTAGCTCCAAAGGCAAATCCATTTGGAACAACTACTGTTAAAGGCAGCCAGTTTGAACAGCCTCTGTTAGAGTTCCCAGGCTCCTGCCCAGGATGCGGCGAAACCCCTTATGCAAAGCTGATCACACAGCTGTTTGGTGACCGTATGTATGTAGCAACTGCAACAGGCTGCTCCCAGGTATGGTCCACCAGCTTCCCATCCTTCCCATATACCACTAACCACAAGGGACAGGGACCTGCAGTAGGCGGCTCTTTATTTGAGAACAACGCTGAGTATGGTATGGGTATCTGGCTTTCTGTTGAACAGCAGAGAGAAAAACTGGCTGAGCATGTAGCTGAACTGGCTGAAAAGACGGATGATAACAAGATTAAAGAAACAGCAGCAGCATGGCTGGCATCTTACAACGACAAGAGTTCCCGTGAAACTGGTGAAGCATTAAGGAATGCCATCCTGGAAAGCGGTTTATTAAGTGAAAGTGCAGATCTGGTTGCAGCAAATGTTCCTGGAGATGATGTAAAGGCACTGGCTGAGGCAGTTCGTGAAAACTTTGACCATTTAACCAAGAAATCCGTATGGTTCTTCGGCGGCGACGGCTGGGCATACGATATCGGTTACGGCGGCTTAGACCATGTATTAGCTTCTGGTGCCGATGTAAATGTAATGGTGTTCGATACCGAGATTTACTCCAACACAGGCGGCCAGGCATCTAAGGCAACTCCTACCGGCGCAGTAGCACAGTTCGCAGCAGCTGGTAAGCGCAGAAAGAAGAAAGACTTAGGTATGATGGCAATGAGCTACGGCGATGTATATGTAGCACAGGTTGCTATGGGCGCTAACCCGGCACAGTTCTTAAAGGCAGTAACAGAAGCAGAAGCCCACAAGGGCCCGTCCCTGATCATTGCATATGCTCCATGTATCAGCCACGGCCTGCGCTGCGGAATGAGCGATGTTCAGGGCGAGATCAAGCGTGCAGTTGAAGTTGGTTACTGGCAGTTATACAGAAACAACCCAGAACTGATCAAGGAAGGCAAGAATCCATTTATCCTGGATTCCAAGGAACCTCAGGGCGATTTCAGAGAGTTCTTAAGAGGCGAGGTTCGTTTCTCATCTCTGGAGCGTACTTTCCCAGAGGCAGCCGATGCACTGTTTGAGCGTACTGAAAGCGAAGCAAAGGCACGTTATGCAAGATATAAAGAACTTGCTGCGAAAAACTAAAACAGGAGAAGAAGATTATGAGTACATTTGTAGAACGATTACTTGGGGGAAAAGCCGGTACAGTTGTAACAGTAGAACCGGACTGGATCGTTATCAATGATGGTGTATCTCATGCTGCGGTAGAGGAAATCTCTGCCGTAGCAAAACCTGAAAAGGTAATGGTCATCTATGACCATGATGTGCCAACCGGACGCCCGGAAGCAGCGGCCATTTTAAGAAAGAACCTGGCATTTGCTGAAAAATATGGATGTCCCTATATCCAGGCAGAAGGCGTTGGATACCAGTATATGTTAAATGAAGTGGTAAAACCGGGCCAGATCATTGTAGGCGGCGGTTCCCACGGAAGCATCTTCGGAGCTGTTGGTGCTCTGGGCATCAACGTAAGCATTCCAGAGTTGGCAAGAGCAGCTGAAACAGACCGTTACAGCATCATTGTTCCGGAAACTGTTTATGTAAACCTGGAAGGAAACTTAAAAGAAGGCGTAAGCGTTATGGACGCAGCACTTGCATTCCTGGCAGAAGACCATGAATTAAACCGCAAGGCAGTAGAGATCTATGCACCAACCTTTGATGCACATGAAAAAGCAGTGTTCTGCAGCATGGCATGTATCACCGGTGCTTTTACCGCATCCATTGCAGAAGAAAAACAGTCTGCTGGTTTAACGTTAGACTTAGCAGCTGTAGAGCCAATGCTTATGCTTCCATGCGGCGATAGAAAGGATCAGAAGAAGGCTGAGATCGCTCCTAAGGCATCTAAAGCAGGTATGGAATTAAATGCAGGCCAGATCGGCGGCTATACAGGCGGAACCATTGAAGAGTTACGAAAAGCAGCTTCTATGTTAGAAGGACACAAGCTGGCATTAGGCTTCCGTTTAAGCATCTGCCCGGCAACCAGCCGTGATTATATCCAGGCTGCAGAAGAAGGTATTCTTACAAAATTCATTGATTTCGGAGCACAGATCAACGCAGCAGGGGATCACAGCGTAGTGATCCAGGGACCTGGCGTTATGGGACATAAGGAACGTCTTGTTACTACCGGACTGTACACCTTTACAGGTTCCATGGGCTGCGATGACGCAGAAGTTTATACAGGCTCTGTTGAAAACGTAATGAACGCTTCCTTTGCGAAGCAGATGTAAGGAGGCAGCTATGGAAAAGAAATTCAGTGGAAAAATCTGGAAATTTGGAAATGATATTGATACAGATACCATTATCCCTGGAAAAAGAGGTACCATCCCGGATCGTAATGAGATGAAAAAATATGCATTTGAGCTGTTAAAGCCGGAATTTGGTTCAACAGTCCAGCCGGGGGACATTCTGGTAGCAGGAACGAACTTCGGCTGCGGTTCCAGCCGTGAACAGGCAGCTACCGTTCTTTCTTACAACGGTGTCCGCTGCATCATTGCAAAAAGCTTTGCAAGAATTTTCTTCAGAAACGCATTTAACAGCGGCATCCTTCTTCTTACCTGTGACCAGATCCAGGACGTATGCGAAGGCGGCGATATCGTTACTGTAGATGTAGATGCACAGACTGTCAGCGTAAATGGAAAGACCTTTAAGGTTGGCGCTGTTCCTGAGAACCTGTACAACATTGTAGCAAACGGCGGACTGATCGAAGATACAAAGAAGCGTCTGGCAGCGGGAAATGTGAAAATGGACATCAAGCCTCTTTCCATTGAACAGTGCCGTAAAAAGGGCTACACCATGGTGGAAAAGCTGTTAAAGAAGAATGCTGGAAAAGAGCATGTAGTTCCTGGTGATATTGTGATCACCAAGCCGGATATGTTCATGATCCATGATATTTATACTACTTATCTGTTAGAGACCATGAAGGATATCGGAGCAGACAAGATCGATGATCCGGATAAGGTAACCATCGTCTGGGATCACTGTATGCCAACTGCTGTTGCGAAAAATGACTATGACCATTATGAAGCTGGTCTGGAACTGGCAAGAACTTATGGAATTAAGAAGCTTCACATTGGCGAAGGCATCTGCCACACCATTATGCATGAAGCAAAGTATGCAAAGCCAGGTGAGATCGCAACTGCAACCGACAGTCATACAACCACCTACGGCGGCGCCGGAAACTTCTGCTCTGGTATTGGTACAGCAGAAATGGCAGCAGCTCTTATTACAGGAGAACTTTGGTTCAAGGTTCCGGAAGCCATCAAGATCGTATTAAACGGACATTTAAGAGACGGTGTTATGAGTAAAGACGTTATCCTTCGTATCTTAGGTGATATCAAGGCTGACGGCGGACAGTACAAATCTCTGGAATTTACCGGCCCTGCAGCCCATGAAATGAGCATGGAACAGCGTTTTACCGTTGCAAACATGGCTCTGGAAGCAGGTGCAAAGTGTGGTCTGTTTGAAGCAGATGAAAAGACAGCAGAGTATTATGGAATGCCATTAGAGGACATTGACTGGGTATGCGTAGATGACGAGGCAAAGTATGAAAAGGTACTTACCTATGATGTAAGCGAACTGGAACCTCAGCTTTCCTGTCCACAGGGCGTTGACAATGTTCACCCTATCAGTGAAGTAAAAGGCACCAAGATGGATGAGGTATATCTGGGAAGCTGCACCAACGGAAGTATTGAGGATATGGAAGCAGCTGCAAAGATCTTAAAGGGCCGTAAAGTGGCAAAGGGACTGCGTTTCATTGTTGTTCCTGCAACCAATACCGTTTTCAAACAGGCCATTGAAAGAGGATATATCAAGACCTTTATTGAGGCTGGAGCGGTGATCTGCCATCCATGCTGCGGACTTTGCTGTGGTATGCCGTATGGCCTGATGACAGATGATGAAAGGATCTTGCTCACTGCAAACCGTAACTTCATCGGACGTCAGGGAACTAAGAAGACATTAGGTTATCTGTCAAGTCCGACCGTTGCTGCAGCGACTGCTGTTATGGGCGTTGTAACAGATCCGGCTGATCTGCCGACACAGGCTTAAAGGTATCAGTGGTTTGATGTTCTCCTGAATTTCGGGAGGACATCTGCAAACAGGAGGAAATAAATACCATGATAAAGAATTTTGAACAGCTAAAAGAAATGTTAAAAGCAATGCCGGTAAAGCGCAAAGTAGCAGTGGTTCCGGCTCAGGATGAACATACACTGGAAGCTATCAGCCATGCATACAAAGATGGCATGGTAGAACCGGTTCTGATCGGTGATGAGCCAAAGATCCGTGAGATCTTAGCTCAGATCGGTACAGATGCAGACAAAATGACCATTATCCATGTGGAAGATCCTACAGAAGCCATCCAGAAAGCTGCCGATATGGCAAGAGACGGCGAAGCAGACTGCATTATGAAGGGCAAGACGGAAACCGGCGCCCTGATGAAGGTACTGGTAAACCGTGAAAGAGGTATCAGAAAGAACGATACCATGAGTTTATTAGCTTTCATGGAAAGCCCAAATTACCACAAGGTATTTGCAATCACCGATGTAGGCCTTCTTACTTATCCTTCTAAGGAGCAGAAGAAAGCAGCCATCCAGAATGCAGTAGAAGCTTTCCATGCATTAGGCGTTAAGCAGCCAAAGGTAGCCATCCTTGCAGCAGTAGAAAAGGTAAATCCGAAAATGAAGGAGACCGTAGAAGCAGCTGAGATCAAGGAAGAAGGCGTAGAAGGCTGCATCATTGAAGGACCGATCAGCTATGACCTGGCTATGGATCCGGCTTCTGCACCGATCAAGGGCTATGTAAGTCCTGTTGCAGGAGACGCAGATCTTTTAGTTGTTCCGGATATTGTAAGTGGAAACATTGCAGCAAAAACTATCACTGTCATTGGCGGCGGAAGAACCGGCGGCGTGGTACTGGGAGCAAAGGTTCCGGTCCTGCTGGTATCCCGTGCAGCAAGTGCAGATGATAAATATATGTCCATCGTCATTGCGGCGTTAGTGGGCGGCAGATAATAGGGGGAAAAACAATGGAGAAAAAATTAAATTTTAAGGTATGCGGGCTTCCTGCAAAGTATTTCATTCCATTCTTTATCATTGTAATGGCAACTGTTTACCTTGGCTTTATGCCGGTTGTTAAGATCTATTCTAATGATGCCGGCAAGTATATGGCAACCAGCTTTATCATGACCATCGCATATCTGATGGCAGTAGGCGGCCTGTTCTTCTGGCTGGGAAATACCATTCCCATCGTAAATAACTATTTAGGCGGCGCGTGTCTTCTGCCTCTGATCGGCGCTTCTTTCTTAAATTTCGTTGGCCTGGTTCCTCAGGAACTGGTAAACGGCGTTAAGGTTCTTATGGGCGGCGGCTTCCAGGATGCATACATTGCCATGCTGTTAGTTGGCTCCATCCTTGTTATGGACCGTAAGGTTTTACTTGGTGCAACTGCAAGATATATGCCTACGATCCTGGGAAGTCAGGCTTTTGCCTTAGGCTTCTGTATGCTGGCAGGTCTGGTTACCGGATATGGTATTCCGGAGGCCCTGTTTGATATTGGAGCTCCTTGTATGTCCGGTGGATCCGGCGGTGCCATGACTACTTTGCCCGCTCTGTATACCAGCCTTTCCGGTACAGATATGACTCCAATGGCGGGAAAATACTTATGTTACGCATCCATCGCAAACGTACTGGCTGTTGTATTAGCTGCTGTTTCAGGATCGGTAACTGCAAAAATGAAGGGATTAAATGGTAATGGAGATATTCTCTGTTCCAAAAAAGCTCAGGCGAGCAGAACAGAAGAGCAGGAACAGAAGAGACCGGGTACTTCTGCTGATTATGTCGCTTTAGGTTCTGGTATCTTCATGAGCTTTTGTCTGTACTTACTGGGTAACATCCTTGGAAGTCTTCCAGGTTTTAGCGTGATCCCGGGACTTGCATGGACCATTATCCTTGGAATCATCATTAAATTTACCGGTCTTCTTCCAGACCAGTTTGCTGATAACTGTGTATACTCCATGAACTTTGCATTAAAGGCACTGCTTCCAATGCTGATCGCAGGTATCGGTATCAACTCCCTGAAGTTCTCCACTCTGGCAGAATACTTCAGCCCAGGCGCATTCGTTGTTATCTTCTTAGCAGTATTTGGCGCAATGTTAGGTGCAATGATCTTCGGAAAGATCTCTGGTCTTTGGGCATATGAAGCAGGTGTTACAGCAGGTCTTTGCTGCTGCAACATCGGTGGTTCCGGTGACCTGGCAGTTTTATCTGCAGCAAACCGTATGAACCTTCTGGCATTCGCTTCTATTTCTACCCGTATCGGCGGCGCTCTGATGGTTATCTGGATCGGATTGTTATATCCATTGTTCCATTAAATAGATGTGGGAAAAACCGAAAGCGGTTTTTGGTGCATGAAAATGATGTACCAGGCACATTGCAACAAAAATGCGGCACGTTGGCGCTATGTCAGCGTGCCTCTTTTAGAAAATAGATATTGTACGAGGAGAAAATCATTATGAAAAACTATAAAGTATTTGCTATCAATCCCGGTTCCACTTCCACAAAGATTGCCATGTTTGAGGGCGAAAAGGAAATTTTTTCCAGAAATATAAGCCATGATGCCGAAAAATTAAAAGAATTTAAAGAGATCAGCGACCAGCTTCCTTACAGAAAGGAAATGATCTTAAATATCCTGAAGGAAGAAGGACAGACATTAGAAGGCGTAGACGCATTTTCCGCAAGAGGCGGCGGCCTGGTCAATGTAGAAGGCGGCGTTTATACCATTGGGGACAAGCTGTTAGAGCATGCAAGAACCTGCTATACCGTAAAGCATCCGGCAACCTTAGGCGCACAGCTGGCAGACGCCTTTTCCAAGGAATTCGGCGGAGCTGCATTTGTAGTAAATCCACCGGATGTAGATGAATTCCAGGATGTAGCCCGTGTGACCGGTTTAAAGGGAGTGTATAGAGAGAGCCGTATCCATGCATTAAACCAGAAGGAGATCGGCATCCGTTTTGCAGCAAAACGGGGAAAGAAATATAAGGACATGAACCTGATCATCTGCCATATTGGCGGCGGTATTTCTGTAACTGCCCACAGAATGGGTAAAATGGTCGACTCTGACGATATTGCAAATGGTGACGGTCCGATGGCACCAACCCGCTGTGGTCAGCTTCCTGTAAAGGATGTTGTGACCATGTGCTATTCTGGCAAATACACAGAAAAAGAGATGCGTGACAAGATCACAAAAACCGGTGGTCTGGTAGATCATTTAGGAACTTCTGATGCAAGAGAAGTAACCGCTATGATCACGGAAGGAAACCAATATGCAAAGCTGATCTACGATGCAATGATCTATGAGATCGGAAAGACAGCAGGTTCCATGGCAGCCGTTCTTCACGGAAAGGTAGACGGCATCGTTTTAACCGGCGGCATTTCCCATGATAAGTATCTAGTAGAGAAACTGACAGAAATGTTATCCTTTATTGCTCCTATTACGGTTATGGCAGGGGAATTTGAAATGGAAGCACTGGCAGCAGGCGCTATCCGTGTATTAAGCGGGGAAGAAGAGGCAAAGACTTATAAAGGTATTCCTGTATGGAATGGTTTTACATATTAATTTAGCGAAAAAGAGATAGGAAAAAAATGTACCTGCAAAATGGTTTTATACCGGATCTTGCGGGTACATTATCTATAGAAAGGCATGGTGGAACAATGAAACTGGAAGCAGCGGTAATACAGGGAGACGGCGTAGGCCCGGAGATGATGGAAGAGGCGGTGAAGGTGCTTCATGCTGTCTGCCGCCGGTTTGGTCATGATCTGAAGCTGTATCCTGTTTTAGCCTGCTCCCAGGCCATAGAAGCAGGAAAAGAACCTCTTCCACAAGAAAGCTTAAAGATCTGTACCCAGGTTCCGGCTGTATTATTTGGAAATTCCGGTCTGAAAAAGTATCAGGACCGTCCCTTAGATGAGCGGCCGGAAGGTGCCCTTATGGTTCTTAGAAAGGTACTGCAGGTAAATACCAATATCAGGCCGGTGCGCATGTATCCTTCTTTAAAATGCTTTTCTCCCTTAAAAGCAGAGCACCTGGAACAGGGAATGAACGTTGCCTTTGTCCGGGATATTGCAGGGGGAGTTTTCTGCTCTGCAAAGGTCCAGGGAAATGGTGACGGCGGACGGGAAGCTTATGAATATGAATATTATAATGAAGCAATCGTAAAGAAGACTGCCCGTACTGCCTTTAAACTGGCAAGAAGCCGGAACGGCAGAGTCACCAATCTGGACAAGTCCAATGTTCTCGGCAGCTCCCGCCTTTGGCGGCAGACGGTGCAGCAGGTTTCTGAGGATTTTCCTGATGTAGAACTGGAACATTTATACATTGACAATGCAGCTATGGAATTAATACGCAATCCAGGCCGTTTTGATGTTTTTGTCACATCGAACCTTTTTGGTGATATAATATCCGATGAGGGAACAGAACTCACCGGAACTCCCTATCTTTATCCTTCTGCAGAGTTAAGCAATACAGAGCAGGGGATCTATACTCCGAACCAGCTTCATTATCCCGATGAATCTGTGATCGGAAAAGATGTGGTTGATCCTGTTGGAATGATCGCAGCTGCAGCCCAGATGCTGCATTTTTCCTTTGGTTTGGAGGCAGAGGCTGGAGCCATAGAAGAAGCCATCCGCCAGGTTTTAGCTGCTAATATTGCAACAGCAGATATCTGGCATAAAGGAAAGGTACTTGTAGGTACAAAAGAGATGGGAAAGCGGATCGCAGATGAGATTGAGGCTGTTTCCTGAGAGTATAAGGTATAAAGGATAATAAAGGTAAGAAGAGATCACACAGGAGGTATCACCCACATGGAACCATTTATTGTAAAAACTTCAAGGGCTGTAATGTCAGGGGATGCAAATTACGACGGAAATCTGTTCGGCGGCAGGCTGTTAGAGTGGTTTGACGAGCTGGCAGGTATTGCTGCAAGGCGTTTTACCCATTCAGATATAGTCACAGCAGCCGTAAACGATATAAGCTTTTTCCATCCCATGCCATTAGGAAGTTTCCTGGACCTTACCGCCCAGGTAGTCCATGTGGGAAATACCTCTTTAAAGGTCGAAATAACCGTTATGATGGATAAAGACTACAAAGAAGACACCCAGATCCAGACAGCAAAAGCTACCTTTATCTTTGTAGCAGTAGATAAAAACGGAAGACCCCATAAGATTGAGCGGGAACTGTAAGACAGAATGAAATCATGGGACAGTTCCTCCTCACTGGACAACCACCCCACAATCTGCTATATTAAACAGAAAGGCCCTTTATCATACAGAGCGACCTATAAAAGGAAAAGGAGACAAAATACAATGGCAAATCCAGTCGTTACCATCACCATGGAAAATGGCGATGTGATGAAAGCAGAATTATATCCGGAAGTGGCACCAAACACAGTAAATAACTTTATCAGCCTGGTAAAGAAAGGCTATTATGATGGTCTGATCTTCCACAGAGTTATCCGTGGATTTATGATCCAGGGCGGATGCCCACAGGGAACGGGTATGGGCGGCCCGGGTTACAGCATTAAGGGTGAATTCAGCCAGAATGGTTTTAAGAATGACTTAAAGCACACAGAAGGCGTTTTATCCATGGCAAGATCCATGATGCCAAACTCTGCTGGTTCCCAGTTCTTTATCATGCACAAGAATGCTCCACATCTTGATGGTGCTTATGCAGCATTTGGTAAGGTAACAGAAGGCATGAATATTGTAGATAAGATCGCAAATGAGCGCACTGATTTTTCTGATCGTCCATTAAAGAAACAGCAGATCAAGTCCATGACTGTAGATACCTTTGGTGTAGATTATCCAGAGCCAGAGAAGTGCTGATAAATGGTTCTTATAGGAGATAAAACAATATGAAACAGGAGCGCACTCTTTTCATAGATGGAAGAAAACATACGCTTCTCATATCTGACGAACCGCAGGCCCTTTTGGAGGCGAAAGCCTCTGGAAGGGCTGTTTTAGGCTGTATGAGCAGTGATCAAAATACCCAAAAGACCGAAAATGTGGGAGACAACTGGGATCTAAAGGGGATTCCTTATGTAGTTCCTTCTATGGAGTATGTAACAGATGAGCTGGTGGAACTGATATTACGCCGCCACCTGGGGCTTCCGTGGCTGATCGATGAGACAGAGAGACTGATCATCCGTGAATTTGTAAAAGAAGATGCAGAAAAAATACCGGAAGAAGAATATGGGAAGGAAGAAGAGATATTCCGTGATCCGGACAAGTTAGAGGTATATATAAAGAATCAGTATGGATTTTATGAATATGGGACCTGGGCAGTATTGAAAAAGTGGGAGAAAAAAGAAAACACACTTATCGGCATGGCCGGTGTCAGCAATCCCAATATCCCGGCAGCCGCCCTGCAGGCTCTGCCGTCACTTCCAGATGGCCTTTACTGGCTGGAACTTGGGTACCACATTTTTAAACCTTACAGGGGAAATGGCTATGCAAAAGAAGCCGCCAAAGCGATTCTTTCCTATTCCCATGAAGTACTTTCCGCCAGACTCTGCGCCTGGATCGAGGAAAAAAACAAGGCCTCCTGCGCACTGGCAGAAGGCCTTGGAATGGAAGCGATAAAGATCATCTCAGACCAAACAGCCAACAAATGGCCTGTATGGTATCTTCTGTATGCTGAGAAGATACGATAACAGCCAGATAAGGTTCCTGTATTACGGCTCCGGTCATAGAGGCAAAGTCGGTTGAGGATAGAGAGAGAGCAGCCGGAACAGGTTGACCGTTTTCATTGTTAATATAGAGAAAAAGATCCTCTTTTTCTGCCAGTTCAACCAGATCTTTTGGTAGTAGCTCTTTTAGATCTGCAAATGCATTTTGAGATCCGTAATATTCCAGTGTTTTTGCATCTGCGATCATAATATCCAGATCTTTGCCTGCAGCCAGAGCTGCGACTTTGGCCATGCTGGCATAATTATATTCAGAAGACTGGGATTCGTCTGTTTTGATAAAAAGATTGGAGTTGATCTCAATCAGGTCTTTTTTTCCACAACCCAGAGCTTCCTTCAGACCACTTTCCAACGGATCCATAGAAGAATTGCCGCCGGAGTAGTCATTAACAATGGCAAATATAAGCCGCGTGGTAAAAGTCTGGCGGTAAATACTGCTGCCGATCACCCAAAGTACAGACAAAAATAACAGGATCGCGATTATATGAAATTTATAATATTCCAAGATGTACCACAGTTTATCTTTTGTGGACATCTTTTTTAATTTTTTAAGTTCATTTTTAAAGGTTTTCTTTAATTCCATGGTGTCATCCTTTCAGAAAGGCGCCTGTTCTCCAAACGCCCGTTACCTTATAGTATAACTGAAAATGCGCACCCCCGCAACTGCCTGTTTCTTTTTTGCATCAAATGTGATAAGATATAATGAGTGCAGTGAAAAACAAGCTATTAACGAAAGACGAGGACAAGACTATGTTACAGGGGCTTTTTAATTATGACAATCCGGTCTGGCGCTTTATAGGAAAGCTGGGAGACTTGATACTTTTGAATATTTTGTGGCTGATTTGCTGCATACCTGTATTTACAGCCGGAGCGGCTACCACAGCAGTGTATTATGTAACCTTAAAACTGGTTCGGGACGAAGATGATTCCACCATAAAGTCCTTCTTCCGTTCCTTTATTCAGAATTTTAAACAGGCTACAGCCATCTGGCTTTTGATTCTTTTAGCAGGAGTGCTTCTTACTTTTGATTTATGGTTTATTGTAAGTGGAGCGTCAGCAGCAGGAATAGCAGCCGGCATGCCGGATAACTTAAAGACGATTTTGATGGCTGTATTTGGCGGTATGACA
>CAVDQU010000018.1:0-29043 GCA_963611035.1 Agathobaculum sp. | reverse complement strand
TACGTGCTTTGCACTCTCGCAATTCTAAAAACATTCGTAATCCGCTCATTTTTCATAGGTTCCTTTTACAAGTAGCTTTCCTTTTTCCATCATCTTCCTTCCGCCGGCCAGAACCGTATCCAGTGTTAAGTCTTTCCGGATCAACAGGATATCCCCATCCGCTCCCGGTGCAATACAGCCCTTTTTCGGATAGATCTCCAATGCTTTTGCAACATTAGATGTAAAATAAGTCAGTGCTTCAGCAAAATCAAAGCCGCCTCTTGTTACTAAAGAACACATCTGGGCATACATATTGCCTACATCGGTAACACCCATTTCGATCAGCATGCCTGCTTCGTCGTAGTTTGACCAGCTTCCCTGTCCGTCCGAACTGAAGGTAATGTGATCCATAGGCACATCTGCTGCTTTAGCCTCCTCTAACAGCGCCGGTACCGGATCATATCCCAGAAGCGGCTCTCCCTTTACAAAATCTTCGCAGGTAAGATCAATATATCCGCCCATCTTTGCCAGACGAAGGCCATCCTTATACAACTCGTGATTGCGGTTTATGTGGGTTGGCTGGAAGGTTTTCACCGGAATATCTGTTTCTTCCAGTGCCTCAAATACAGGACCCAGTTTTTTTCTGCCGTCTCCCATATGCAGTACGATCAGTCCCGGCTTTCCGCCGATCATACCGGCAGTACGCACGTCACTTCCCAAACGGATCAGCTCGTCTACAGAGATATTGGGTGCTCTATGGTCAGAAAGAGCCAGTTTTAAGCCTATGATCTCGTCCACAAAAGCTATATCCTTTTTTACGCTTCCTGTTAAGGTCACCGGCGGATAACCGTAAGCACCGCAAAGAGCATAGGCACTGATGCCTTCTTCCTTTAAGGCTTTTACCTTTGCTAATAAGTCTTCTACACTGCGGGACATATCATCGGTTCCTAAAAGTCCTAAAACGGTAGTAATGCCGGCTTTTAAGATAGAAGAAAGTTCAATCTCCGGGGTTCTGGTATGAAAGCTTCCTTCTCCTCCCCCTCCTGTTACATGGACATGACGGTCAATAAGACCCGGTGTTAAACGCATTCCTCCGGCATCGATAATTTCACAGCCGGTTCCTCCTTCTAAATTCTCTCCTACTGCTTCAATCTTTCCTGCGCACACTAAAACATCTTTTATACCAAGATATTCCGGTGCATATACTTCTGCCTGTTTGAATAATATCATATCTGTCATCTCCTGTGATTAATGTAATAAGTACAGCCAATGTTCTATGGTTGTGGATGGGACTCCTGCCAGATATCATACCAGAAAAGACATGCTTTCGTCCATCCGGACTGAGCGCCATCGTATTTTTCTGCAAGAGCAAAAAATCCCTGATCTGACCCGTCTGTCCTGTTTTCATCACAGGACTGCACCTTTTCTGCATCTGACCATTCTACCCAATGCTCCAGCTCCCACTCTTCTCTTTTTCCTATTTTTTCCAAAATCTGCTGCCGGACCACCTCTGCCTGCTCTGCCGCAATTTCCATGGCTTCTGCAGCCAGCCGCAGCCGCCACTGGTCATAGGCTTCTTCCTCTGGTATCTCCCGCAGCCTGTGACGTTCCCATTTCGGTACTGCCTTTAAGCCTTCGATCAGCGCCTGTTCCTCTGCTCTGATGCGGGCTGCCGGTGACTCCCCAAAAGCCTCTTTTTCTTTTCGTTCCAGATAATGTTCGTATCCAAATGGATAATAGAAAGCGGCATTATCTTCAAAAATAAGTACAGACTTTGCCACCCGGCTGATAAAATACCGGTCATGGGATACGAAAAGAATGGTGCCTTCATATGCCTGAAAGGCGGATTCCAGCGTTTCCTTTGCCTGAATATCCATATGGTTGGTAGGCTCGTCTAAGATCAGGAAATTCGGCCGGCTCTGAAGCAGTTCTGCCAGCACCAGCCTTGCTTTTTCGCCGCCGGACAGGTCATCCACCCCCTTAGCTGCATCTTTTCCTTTAAAAAGATAAGCCCCAAGGATGGTCCGCACTTCTTTGTCCGTCAGGGACGGAAATAGGTTTGAAAAATGTTCTGCTACTGTTTTTTCTGACTGAATCGCAGCTGAATACTGGTCAAAATAGCCGATGGTAATATTATTTCCCAGTGCGCAGTCTCCGGCTACAGCAGGCAAAAATCCGGCTACTGTCTTTAAAAAAGTAGTCTTACCGGAACCATTTACACCTAAAAGACCGATCTTCTGTCCTTTTCGGATGCGCAGGCTTAGTTCTAACAATGGGTGTTTATCATAACCGATCTTTAAATGCTCTGCCTCAAAAACCCATTTGCTTCCTGAGATCAGGGGCGTAATGCTTCCTGTAAAAATATGGGCCATATCTTCCCTGGGCTTTTCCACCGGATGCATCCGCTCTAATATCTTCTTTCTGGAACGGGCAAAAGCGGCCTTGGAAGGCTTATTTTTAAACCGTTTGATCAGTTCTTCCTGCCGCTCTATCTCTTCCTGCTGGCGCAGATATGCTTTCATCTGGATCTCATAGTTTTTGCGCTTCTGCTCCCGGTAATTGGTATAATTTCCCGGATACCGGGTCAGCTTTCCCTGTTCCAGCTCATAAACGATGTCCGCAATCCGGTCCATAAAAAAGCGATCGTGGCTGACCATGACCACTGCCCCCGGATACCGGTTTAAATACCCTTCCAGCCAGCAGGCCGTTTCCATGTCCAGGTGGTTTGTGGGCTCATCTAACAGCAAAATATCCGGCTTTTTCAGAAGCAGCTGGATCAGGGCGATTTTTGTCTTCTGTCCGCCGGAAAAAGCTGCTATAGAACGCTTTTTATCCTCTTTCTGAAAGCCAAGTCCTGTAAAAAGGGTATCATATTCCCGTTCATATTCAAAACGCTCTCTGTCAAAAGGTCCTTTTGCCGGGCAGTTTAACATCATCAGCTCTTCTACGGTCCGTTCTTCTCCCACAAAAGCCTGCTGTCCTAACATTTCCACTGTCAGCTGCCTGGAAGCCAAAATTCCCGGTCCCTGACGTCTGTCATCCCGGTCCAGGTCCAGTTCTCCTGCCATTAGGCGCAAAAGCGTAGTTTTTCCTGCACCGTTTCTTCCCACTACCGCAATTTTCTGGTTTCCCTGTATTTCAAAGTCAATATGGGACAATATCATTTCCCCGCCCAAAGTGACGGTTCCGTCTTTTATCTGGTATTTCATGGTAGTAACCTCATATCTTTGCAAATGATCCATATAATTTACAGCTAGTATAACGGAACAATGTTGCCTGCGCAAGTATCCCATAAAGAATATGCTCCACCCCAAAAGCGTAAAAAATCCCCTTTCCATGGCACGATCACCACAGAAAGGGGACAAATTTTATGCAGACTTACGCAAATGGATTTTCTGTCTTATACAGCATTCCTGCAGGCTGGTTAAAGCCGATTTCTTCTACATCTACACCAATGTACTTAAATACCTCATACAGGCTCTTGCCAAAATGACCGAAGGCAACGGCACCGTGATGCGGGAAGCCCTTTTCAATCAGCACATGACGGTAGAAACGTCCCATCTGAGGAATTGCAAAAATCCCAATGGCGCCAAAGGAGCGGGTTGCCACCGGCAGTACCTCGCCCTGTGCCACATAAGCACGAAGGATATTGTCCGCTGTGCTCTGTAAACGGTAGAATGTAATATCGCCAGGCATAATATCACCTTCCAGCGTTCCCTGTGTCACTTCTTCCGGCAGAGAACGTGCCATAATGAATTGATATTTCATTTCACAAAATGCCAGCTTCTTGGAAGTTGTATTTCCACAGTGGAAGCCCATAAAGGTTTCCTTTAGATCATAGTTAAATTTGCCCTTAATATCCTCATTGTAAAGATCTTCCGGTACAGAGTTGTTGATATCCAGAAGGGTTACTGCGTCCTGGCTGATACAGGTTCCAATAAATTCACTTAATGCACCGTAAATATCTACTTCACAGGATACCGGGATGCCGCGGCCGGTGAGACGACTGTTTACATAACATGGGACAAAGCCAAACTGAGTCTGGAATGCCGGCCAGCATTTTCCTGCGATGGCAACATATTTGCGGTATCCTCTGTGGTCACGGATCCAGTCTAACAGAGTAATCTCATACTGAGCCAACTTTGCAAGGATCTCCGGCTTTTTGTTTCCTGCTCCAAGCTCTGCTTCCATATCTGCTGCAACCTCAGCAATTCTTGGATCGCCTGCGTGCTTATTAAATGCTTCAAACAGATCCAACTCAGAGTTTTCTTCAATCTCTACCCCCAGATTATACAGCTGCTTGATCGGAGCGTTGCATGCTAAAAAGTTTAATGGTCTTGGTCCAAAGCTGATGATCTTCAGATCAGACAGACCGATGACAGTTCTTGCGATGGGCAGAAAATCATGGATCATATCTGCGCACTCTGCTGCAGTTCCTACCGGGTATTCAGGGATATAAGCCTTAATATTGCGTAGCTGTAAGTTATAGCTTGCATTTAACATACCGCAGTATGCATCGCCTCTTCCGGATACCAGATTGTTTCCAGTCTCTTCTGCTGCTGCAACAAACATTTTCGGTCCCTCAAAGTGCTTTGCAAGTAAGGTTTCAGAGATCTCAGGTCCGAAGTTTCCAAGATAAACAACTAAGGCGTTGCAGCCTTCTTTCTTAATATCTTCTAATGCTTGTACCATGTGGATCTCGCTTTCTACGATACAGACCGGGCATTCATAAATATCTTCCGGGTCATATTTTGCCTTATAAGCATCTACCAGGGCTTTTCTGCGGTTTACAGATAAGGACTCTGGGAAACAGTCACGGCTGACTGCAACGATACCAACTTTTACTTTCGGGATATTCTCAAACATGTTCTTTTCCTCCGTATTTACAGGACAGTTGCGATACCGCCCTTATTTCTGTTATGAATACTTTATACTTCTGTATTTTCACCTTTCAGTCCAATAAAACTGCCTTCTGGAAGTCCACCCTCTGCATGACCGATGAGCCACTTATTAACAGCAGCTAACAGCTTTTCTTCCCCGCTCTTATTTTCCGGTCTGTGGCTTAACTCCCCGTTGGTTCCCTTTGGAAGGACAACTACACAGCGGAAACCATTGTCAGAAGTCTGGCATGGCGCATAGTGAAGAGTGGTTGCATATACCTCGATCATGGTGCCTGCAGGAACGAAAAATGCCTTTACCTTAGAGGTATCTAAGGTGTAGTCATCTTCTACTTCCTCTTCTTTTGCCAGAAGCAGGACCATATCGCTGACTGCAATATTGATCTCTGAGTCCCTGTGGTACTCTAAGGCGTTTAATTTGCGGTTGTGTCCGTTGCAGTAACCGATCTGGATCGGCATCCGGCCATAAACACCGTCTGCCAGTTCCTCTGCGATCTTTAAATCTTCCAGTTCCTTTACAGAAGCCACATATACCACATCATCCGGGCATGGGGTTTCTTCCATTTTCTGTAAAATTTCTTTTAAGTCATAGCCATTAATGACCTTGCCGTACTTTTTAAATTCCGGCTCCATTACACTTATCTGCTTGATCATGATAATTCTGCCAGCTCCTTATAATCATTTTTCAGGCTTGTATACAATTTCTGATACAGTCTGTGATATTTTTCATAAACAGCCACTTCTTCTGCCTTTGGCTCTGTGCTGTCCCTGCGTGTGATCAGCTGGTCACATGCCTTTTCCACGCTTTCATACATACCGCAGGCAACACCTGCTAAAATGGCAGCTCCCAGTGCCGGACCTTCATCCTGTACCACCCGCTCTACAGAGCAGTTATAAAGATCTGCCAGCATCTGGCGCCATACCGAGCTCTTTCCGCCGCCTCCGCAGGCTTTCATACAATCTACCTGGATACCCATTTCCTGAAGGATCTCATTGCAGTCGCAAAGAGAATAAGTAACGCCTTCCATTACAGCACGCAGCAGATGCTTTCTTGTGTGGATCGCAGATAATCCGAAAAATACGCCTCTGCAGTCCGGATCCAGATGAGGAGTTCTTTCTCCCATTAAATAAGGAAGATACAGCAGGCGGTCACTTCCCGGTGCTATGGATGCTACATCTTTATTGATCTGGTCATATACATCCACGCCTTTGGCCTCTGACTCTTTTACATAATCCTGGCAGAACTGGTCTTTGAACCACTTTAAAGAAAGTCCGGCTGCCTGGGTCACGCCCATCATATGCCATGCCCCTGGTACTGCGCAGCAGCAGGTATGGATCCTTCCCTTTGGATCAATAACAGGCTTGCTGGTATGTGCAAATACAACACCGGAAGTACCAATGGTGGTAAAGGCAGTTCCGTCTTTTACAACTCCGGTTCCCACTGCTGCAGCAGCATTGTCACCGGCACCGCCTGCTACAATACAGTGTTCGGAAAGTCCTAACTCCTGTGACACCTGTGGAAGCAGTGTTCCAGTTGCTTCACTGGACTCATATACCTTTCCTAAAAGGTTCTTATCGATCTTTAATGCTTCCAGCACTTCATCTGACCAGCAGCGGCCTGGAACGTCTAACAGCTGCATGCCGCTTGCGTCAGAAACTTCCGTTGCAAATACACCGGTAAGTATGTAGCGGATGTAATCCTTTGGAAGTAAAATGTGACGGCAGCGGTTATAATTTTCCGGCTCATTTTTCCGTACCCAGAGGATCTTCGCTGCAGTCCAGCCTGTCAGTGGCGGATTGGCTGTAATACGGATCCACTCTTCCTTGGACATGATCTTTAACATGTCCTCTACTTCTGCGCCTGTTCTCTGGTCGCACCAGATAATAGAAGGACGGATCACCTTTCCTGCCTCATCTAACATGACCAGTCCATGCATCTGACCGGAAATGCCGATTCCTTTTACCTCGTCTTTATCTGCCCCTGATTTAGAGACCACTTCTTTTATAGTCTTAAGAACTGCAGCCACCCAGTCTTCCGGTTTCTGCTCTGCCCAGCCATTTTCCGGCTGATACAGCGGATATTCCTGTGAAGCAGAAGCGATCACAGTTCCCTTTTCATCAAACAAAACCGTCTTCGTTGCGGAAGTTCCCACATCGATCCCCAAGAGATAATTCATGATCTTCCCATTCTCCCTTCTTTAAAAAACAGTCACACTGTCAAATCTGTTCTAAAATGATTATAACTTATCCTAATCTTCCTTTCCAGAGCAGTTCTTATCCTTGTAATAGCACTTTCTTATCTTTTTACATTTTTCTTATTATATGGTATATTGGGAGCAGAAAATAACGATGAAAATACTATCATAGAACGTATAGAAAGAAGAAAAAGTCATGGATCTTAAAGATTTTAAATACGAAATGGTGGTCCCCAACGAAGACCTTCCCTGCAAATTTTTCATTTTTGAAGGAAGAAACGGAAATTACCGCCGGGCCAACCACTGGCACCAGTCTGTAGAGATCTTCCTGGTCCTGGAAGGGGAACTGAACTTTTACATCAACAACCAGTCCCAGCCTTTAAGTGCCGGGGAACTGATCATTGTCAATTCCAATGAGATACACTCCATTGAAGCGCCAGACCCCAATCTGACCCTTGTGCTCCAGATCCCCGCTTCCTATTTTACCCCTTATATGGGTGAAGGGGACTATGCCGTATTTGCAAGCCAGTCCCAGGAGAAAAACCGTTCACTGGCTGTTCTCATTGAAAAAATGTATCATGTATACGCAAAAAAAGAAAAGGCTTATCTTTTAAAGATGCAAAGCCTTTTCTATGAACTCTTATACAAAATGGCAACGGATTTTATGAAAACTGAGGCTGATGAAGGTTCTCTGCTGCAAAAGCGCCACTTAGACCGCCTTTCACAGATCACTTCTTATATGAAGAAACACTACAACCAGCCGATCACCCTGGAAAGTGTGGCAGAAACCTTCAGTTTTTCTCCCAATTATTTATCCCGCATGTTCCGCCTTTATGCAGGGATCAGCTATAAAACCTATCTTTTAAACCTGCGCACGGAATATGCTTTCCGTGAAATGATCCACACAGACCGCAGTTTAAATGATATTGCTATCAACAATGGTTTCCCAAACAGCCGGGCGTTCGCAAAATCCTTTCTGAAACGCTATGACTGCCTTCCTGGGGAATACAGAAAGAAAATGCAGCTTACTGCTTCCCGGCCTTAAGGATCATCAAAGACAGATAGGGAACATCATTTTCCTTTAATTCCTTATAATCGCGGATCAGGCGCTGCTCCTTTGTTCCCGCTTTTTCCACCAGGACAAAAGACTCTTTCCTTCTGCTTTCCTGGATCGCTGTTAAAAGGGCTTTTTTATCAGAAGAAGGCTTCATAAACACTACATTGTCATGTTCCATAAGCAGCTTTTGCAGATCCTCAGCACTGTTTTTCCGCACCGGCGCGATCACCAGGTCTTCGTCCCAGGCTGTAAGGGGCGTCCTGGAAATGGCTGCTGCCGCGCAGAAAGAGGGGATCCCCGGAATAACTTCCGTCTCTGTGCCAAAGGCTTCTATATAAGGAAGGGTATACATAAAAGTACTGTATACAGAAGGGTCGCCTAAAGTGATAAAAGCACCTGTTTTCTCTCCCTTTAAATATTCTGCGATCTGGCGGCCATTTTCCTGCCACATTTTCTTTAATTCATCCCCGTGGTAATGCATGGGGTATTCCAGATCCACGATCTGGGCTTTGCTGTCTTTTATGTGTTCTTTTATAATGTCAAAAGCGAAACTTCCTGCTCCCTTTTTCTTTTCCGGACAGAAGATCACATCTGCCTGCTGTAATATTTTATATGCTTTTAATGTAAGCAGCTCCGGATCCCCCGGACCTACTCCAATGCCGTATAATTTTCCCATTTTTTCCCAATTTCCTTTTATTTTTTTCAATAGAACCATTTTAACAGCACTTATCTGCCACAGCAAGGAATTTTTGTGGTAAGATAGACCTGTTATGTATAAATGTTTCTCATTTTGAGAGGACATCAACTATTTCAGGAGGAAAATACATTATGAAAAAATCAATGAAACTGCTGGCCGCAGCTCTTGCGGGAACAATGATTCTAAGCGGCTGCGCCGGAAACTCTGACAAACAGGCCTCTTCTGCTGAGACAACCGCCGCTGAAACTGCTGCTGAAACAGAAAGCTCCGAAGAAACTTCTGTCCCGTCCACGGAAGCTTCCAAGGAAAGCGCTGACCAGTCCAGCGAAGCCTCTGAAAACAGTGAAAATGCTTCCGGCACCGCTGTCCGCGTTGGCTCTTTAAAGGGACCTACTTCCATGGGTCTTGCTGAGTTAACGGACCGTGCTGAAAAAGGCGAAACAGAAAACGAATACACCTTTACCATGGCTGGAAAAGCCGATGAACTGGTTGGTTCTATTGCAAACGGTGATCTGGACATCGTTTTAGTACCTGCCAATGTTGCAAGTATCCTGTATACAAAGACCCAGGGCAATGTAAATGTCATCGATATTAATACCCTTGGCGTTCTTTATGTGGTTGCTTCTGATGACTCCATTTCTTCTATGGAAGACCTGAAAGGAAAGACTGTTTACATGACCGGAAAAGGCACTACCCCGGAATATGTAATGAACTATCTCCTTTCTGAAAATGGTCTTGCTGACGGGGACGTTACTCTGGAATTTAAGTCCGAAGCTACCGAAGTTGCCTCTGTATTAAAGGAAGACCCATCTGCTGTAGGCGTCCTTCCTCAGCCTTTTGCAACTGCAGCCTGCATCCAGAACGAAGCATTAAAGCCGGTTCTTGACCTGACAGAGCAGTGGAACCTTTTAAATAAGGAAAATGGAAGCCAGTTAGTTACAGGCGTTACCATTGTTCGCAGCGACTTCTTAAAGGAAAATGAAGAAGCAGTGAAACTGTTCATAGAAGACCACAAGGCATCTGCTGCCTATACCAGCGAACATCTGGATGAAGCAGCTGAAATGGTTGCAGCTTTAGGTATCGTTGAAAAAGCACCAATCGCCAAAAAGGCTATGCCAGCCTGCAACATTGTGTGCATCACAGGAGAAGAAATGAAGTCTGCTCTCTCCGGCTACTTATCTGTTCTGGAAGCTGCTGACGCGAAATCCGTAGGCGGCCAGTTACCAGGGGATGACTTCTACTATCTTCCATAACAACTAAAAATTGGTTTGGGCGTCAAAACACCCGAACCGATGGTTACAAAATTCTTTGCTTACTACCTCAATGAAAAATCTGATGAAAAAATATGGAAAAAACTGGGTCTGCTGGCTGATCTGGATTGGGATCTGGCAGCTGGCAGACCTTTTTATCCACAATAATGTTATTTTTGCCGGTCCTTTTGATATGGCGCTAACTTTGGCCGGACTGCTGCGAGGCAGTGATTTTTGGCTAAGTCTCCTCCACTCCGCTCTTCGGATCTGTCTTGGCTTTTTAAGCGCCTTTTGCCTGGGGATCCTTCTTGGAAGCCTTGGGTGGGCCTTTCCGATTGTAAAAGAATTTTTAAAACCGCCTATGCTGATGATCCGTTCTGTACCTGTGGCTTCTTTTGTCATTCTGGCGCTGATCTGGGTCGGGTCGGAAAATCTGTCTGTTTTCATTTCTTTTCTGGTTGTGGTACCTATGATCTACGGTGCCACACTTGCCGGTCTTGAAAATATGGATCAAAAGCTATTGGAAATGTCCCAGGTCTTTTCCACGCCATTCTTAAAAAAAGTACGCTATCTCTTTATCCCGGCAGTCCATCCTTATCTGGTAAGCAGCTGCCGGACCGCCCTGGGAATGAGCTGGAAATCAGGAGTTGCCGCAGAGGTGATCGGTATTCCCAAAGCTTCTATTGGCGAGCAGATTTATTATACCAAGCTGTACCTGGATACCTCCGGGCTTTTTGCCTGGACCTTTTCCATTATCATTATAAGCGCGGTTTTTGAGTTTGTTTTTCTTACATTTTTAAAGAAGGTGCGGCACTGATATGGAACAGATTATAATTAAAAACCTGTCAAAATCCTATGGCTCCCTGAATGTTTTGAAAAATGTGGATATTACTCTGGACCGGGATAAGACCTATTGCCTTATGAGTCCTTCCGGAACAGGAAAGACCACTTTGTTCCGCATTCTTATGGGACTGGAGGAGGCAGACGAGGGGGATATTAGCTGGAATGCAGGTTCTGCATTTAGTCCTGTTTCTGGTTCGATTTCTGGTTCTGATACGAATGTTTCCCGGTCTCTGCATATTTCCGCAGTTTTCCAAGAAGACCGTCTCTGTTCTTCTTTTTCTCCTGTGGAAAATGTGCTGATGGTGCAAAAAGGGAAGACTTCCGGGCTTTCCAGAGATAAAATCCGCACCGCCATGTGCCGTCTGCTGCCGGAAGAATGTCTCAACCGACCAGTATCCACCTTAAGTGGCGGCATGAAACGGCGGACGGCGATCCTGCGGGCGCTTCTTACAAGATCCGATATGCTTTTAATGGATGAGCCATTTACGGGATTAGATGAAGGAACGAAAGAAGATGTAATAAGATTTATACAGGAATACAGAAAGGGACGCTTTCTGCTGATCTCCACCCACCAGAAAGAGGATGTGGAGAAACTTGGGGGCGTGCTGATCACATTGTAAGGTTGACTTTGCATTGTAAGCTTGTCCCGGCGCTGACTGCGCCGAAATATGCTGTAATTCTGTTGAAAGCCCGGCTTTGCCGGGCTTTCTTGCGTACTGCTGGGCATTTTAGTACTCTACTTAACTTCTCGGCTGGATCACACTTTTCCCATTATCAAAAGACGGATTAAAAGCATAGAAATTCTTGCTGTCTAACTTCTCCTGGGTGATGCGCAGAGTTTCACCAAAACGCTGATAATGGACAATCTCACGCTCTCTTAAATATTTGATGGGCTCACATACGTCATAATCAGTGACTACACGAAGGATATTGTCATATGTGGAGCGGGCCTTCTGTTCCGCAGCCATATCTTCATGAAGATCAGTGATAATATCGCCCTTGCTCTGGAACTCACAGGCGTTAAATGGCACACCGCCTGCAGCCTGAGGCCAGATCCCGGTGGTATGGTCAATATAATAAGGTCCAAATCCCTGTTCTACCAGCTGTTCTGCTGTTAAATTGCGGGTAAGCTGGTGAACGATAGCCGCCACGATCTCCAGATGTGCCAGTTCTTCCGTTCCAATATCTGTAAGGACTGCCTTGCACTCCTTGTATGGCATGGAATAGCGCTGGGAAAGATAGCGCATGGAAGCGCCCATTTCCCCGTCAGGCCCGCCGTATTGGCTCATTATAAACATAGCCATTTTGGCATTTGGCTCTTTAATATTTACAGGAAATTCCAGTCTCTTTTCATAGATCCACATTAATAACCGCCTCCTTCCCATGGCCACGGGTCGTCTGTCCAGGACCAGTAGACCGTATCTTTAGCATTTTCAGCACGCAACGGCCCGAACTGGGCTTCATAGGCATTTCTGGCATCTGCATATGCCTGGGACATCTGCTTTAAATAGGTAATAGCCTGAGAGTCACAGGGATGTGTGTCCAGATAGAGATTGGCTTCTGTTACTGCAAAACCAGCCTGGTTTACTGCCATAAGCAGGGCATCCCTTGAAGTGTTATTCATGCCGCCATTCATCCTGTTGTTCACATTACCATTATTTCCCCACATCATCTAGCTGCACCTCCCTTTATCAAAGGCCAGGTCCAGTTCTGAAAAAATGGTTCCCTGGGCTAATCCCCGCTCCGGGCCATAAGGTGTCTGCCACTGCTGCCATGGCACATAGGCCATTGCCAAAGGATAATCCTTTTCCAATACTCCCGGCATGCTTCCCGGGCAGAAGGCATTTCCCTCCAGTCCCGGCATACGGTTCCAACCGAAATTTCCATTATTTTCCCAATTATTTCCATTTTCAGGCATCAGCCGGGTCATCCCGTTATTCATCTGATCTCCCATCTGTGGATGCCGGACTCCGCTTCCTCCCTGCATCGCCGGATCCAGGCAGCTTCTTACAGACTGATTCTGGTTTCCGGATACCTTACGGCACCGGCCACTGTAGCCGCAGTCACTATATTTCATATCTGTATATGGCTCCATATTAATTAATAGCTCCTTTTCTTTTCCCTATTAATTTATGTAGCCCGGTCAATAGCTGTTACTAAAGCAGCTGTCCCATTTCTCATTATCATCTGCCGCTCCATGCACACATTGTCCTGCTGTCCCATATCTTATAGTACAAACGTATCAAATAATCAGCATCTTAAAATGAAAGGAGCATGGATCTATGTGTTGGTTTGGATGTAATAATCGCTGGAATAATGGATGCAATGGCTGGAACAATGGTTGTAGCAGCGGCTGTGGACGTTGTAATAACAACGGATGCGGCGGAAGAAACTCCTTCCGTGAAGGCTTCCGTCAGGGATACTGGCAGGGATACAAGGACGCACTGTGGAACCGTGGTGGATGCGGCGGTGGCTGTGGACGCGACGGCGGTCCTGGCGGTCGTGACGGTGGCTGCGGCGGCCCGGATGGTGGCTGCGGTGGCGGCTGCAATTAACCAGTACTTGTTCATGCCCCTCCCGGTATGACTGAATGTACTCTGCTACAAGTCAGTGTATACAAGCATAGAAAAAGGCGGCTGGATCACTCAGCCGCCCTGTTCACACGCAAATGCATCTTCCAATTATTCAATTCCCAGAAAAACCTTCATATCCTGGATCTGCCGTTTTGCGTCATCCCGTCCCCGCTCATAAACTTCCTTAAGCTTCTTCGGATCTGCTTCCATCCGTCCAATGGCCAGCGGAACGCTTGGACGTATCACAAAGATTTTTCCTTCTTTTTCCCATTTTTCGATCTCATCCAATGTATGATTATACACATCAGGACGTTTGTATACAGATTTTACAAATTCCGGGTATTTTCGGTATACCAGCTTTGTCAGGCCGTTTCCTTCTTTTTTCTTCCGATAGCCTTTGTGGCGGGTGAGGACCACAACATCCTTTTTGTATCCCATTTTTGCAAATGCTTTTACCGGAATGCTGTCTGTACAGCCGCCGTCAAGCAGTTTCATTCCATCTGTTTTTACGATCCTGGAAACCAGAGGAAGAGATGCAGAGGCCCGTACTCGGTCAATCTGTTCCTTCATGTCCGTAATCGGAAGATATTCCGCCTTTCCGGTTTCCAGATTGCTGCAGCCTACATAAAATCTGGTTTTGCTTTTCTTAAATGCCTCATAATCATAAGGATCCAGCTTTTCAGGCAGTGTATGATAGCAGAATTTTTCCTCTGCGATATTTCCTGTTAAAAGCAGACTGCGAAAACTCATAAAATGCCAGTTGCGGCAATATTTCATATAGTACCGGATGCTTCTGCCCTTCTGCCCCGATACATAGGAACAGCCATGGATGGCACCTGCTGACACGCCGATGACACCATCAAATGTAATGTCATTTTCCATAAATACATCCAGCACTCCGGCTGTATAAATGCCTCTCATGCCGCCACCTTCAAGTACCAATCCTGTCTTTTTTTCTTCCATATTTCATTCTTCCGGTTCTGAATCCGGCTCCTCTTTCTGTTCTGTCTCTTCTTCTGTCGTATTTTCAGTCTCTTCTGTCGTCTTTTTTTCAGTCGTTTCTTCTGCTGCTTCCAGTACAAAATCATCCTCAGTCACGGAATTATCCTGCTCATCTGCCTCGGCTTCCTCCTTTTGGATGGGTGCGCCGCACTTACTGCAGAAAGCGTCGCCCTTTTTCACAACAGCACCGCAGCAGGAACATTTTTCCGTTGTATCCAGCTCACGAATTTTTTCTTCTAACTCCGCTGCGTGGCCCAGAGCATTTTCGATCTCAGGGAAGAATATTTTATATTCATCATTAGGATCTTCTCTGTGATTTTTAAAATATACTGCGCCGACTGCAGCATACAGCTCGTTGATCTTCTGCTTTTCACCGCGAAGCTGTGCCTTTAATTGCAGCACCTGGGCCGCATCTTTTGCTTTTTTTGCAGCTTCTTTTCCGTAACCGGTCAGATTTTTGCTGATCTCATCCAAAAATGTCATACTGGTCACACTCCTTTTTTCTTTTTTCTCATTATAGACCATTAAAAAACACAATGTCAACGGGAGGCAAAAGTGGATTTTACTATGAATTTTCTTTTGATTGGATTATAATGGGGATACTAATACATCGTTGCCTTTGGAAAATTTTCGAGAAATATGAGAGATCATAAAAGTAAAGAGAGGATTTCAAACATCATGAAAAAATTACATAAACCAACCCCTCCCAAAACAATTTCTAAGGTTGTCCGGATCATTACAGTCTGTTTGAAAGCATCGTGGCGGATCTGTTACCGGATTCTGTCTGTGATCACAGCCGCCCTGATTCTGTTTTCTGTGATTGGACTGCTGATCTATGTAAAGGTAAAACCGGAACTGGATCAGTGTCGGGAGATTGCCTATGACAAGCTGGCGCAGATGGAACGGTCTGATTTTTCCATGCTCTCCGACACGGTCATTTATGACAAGGACGAGAACCAGATTGGTCTGATCAATGCAGGACACTACCAATACGTAGCGATCAACAAAATAAGCATGAACCTGCAAAATGGCTATATTGCCCAGGAGGACCGCCGTTTCAAGCACCATAACGGTGTGGACTGGATCGCTACCATGCGTGCAGGCATTGCGCTGGTAAAGCACCACGGTCACGTGACCCAAGGGGGAAGTACGATCACCCAGCAGGTTGTCAAGAATACTTATCTCACCCAGGAACGCACCTTTACGCGAAAGATCGTAGAGATCCTTCTGGCTCCTGAAATCGAGAAAAAATACTCCAAAGCAGACATTATGGAGTTTTACTGCAATACCAATTTTTACGGCCACCAGTGCTACGGCGTGGAAGCCGCCAGCCTGTATTATTTCGGAAAACATGCAAGCGATCTGGCACCGGAGGAAGCGGCTGTTCTCATCGGTATCAGCAACAGCCCCTCTGCCTACGATCCGGTGGCTCATCCGGATGCTTCCAAGGAAAAACGAAATGACGTTTTAAAAAGCATGAATGAGGTAGGATATCTATCCGATGAAGATTATGAAAAGGCGGTTAATACTCCTTTAAAGATCCTGCAACAGGAATCCGAGGGAACGGATGAAAATTATCAGAGCAGTTATGCCATCCATTGTGCCGCTCTGGAACTGATGAAAAAAGATGGCTTCCAGTTTCAGTATCTTTTTAAAGATAAAGAGGATTATACTCAGTATACCGACCGGTATACAGCCGCTTATTCCGAAAAATCAGACCTGATCCGAAGCGGCGGCTTTCAGATCTATACCTCCTTAGACAGTACCATACAGACCCGGCTCCAGGAGCAGATCGACCAGTCTCTCTCCGGCTTTACAGAGCTTCAGGATAATGGAAAATATGCCCTTCAGGGCGCCGGTGTGATCGTGGACAACCAGACCAATTATGTGGTTGCCATCGTAGGCGGCCGTGGAACAGAGGATATGTTTAACCGGGCCTATCTCAGTGCCCGCCAGCCGGGAAGTACGATCAAACCGCTGTTAGACTATGGTCCCGCCTTTGATACCGGCGAATATTATCCAACCAGAATGGTGGATGACCATAAATGGACGGACGGACCATCCAACAGCGGAGGACATTATTTCGGAAATGTAACCGTCCGGGAAGCCTTAAACCGCAGCTTAAATACCGTTGCATGGCAGATCTTAGAGGATATCGGCATTGATTACGGTTTGAATTATCTGGGAGAAATGCAGTTCCAGAAGCTGACCTATGTGGACAATGATGTTCCTTCCTTAAGTATCGGCGGTTTTACCAACGGCGTCCGCATTGTAGATATGGCAAAAGGCTACAGTACTCTGGCAAACGGCGGCGTATACAATGACCGCACCTGCATCACAAAAATCATTCATGAGCATGACGGAGAGCTGACCAAAGACTTAAAAACATCTGCTCATCAGGTCTACAGAGCCGATTCCGCCTTTATGCTTACTGATGTTTTAAAGGGAACCTTCACGGCTTCCTACGGTACCGGCCGGGGACTGGAATTAGCCAATGATATGCCGGCAGCGGGAAAAACCGGTACTACCAACAGCAGTAAGGACACCTGGTTCTGCGGCTACACCCGCTACTATACCACTGCCGTCTGGGTTGGCTATGATATCCCCCGGAATATGCCCGGTATCTACGGTGCTACTTATGCAGGAAAGATCTGGAAATCGGTTATGGACCAGCTTCATGAAGGTCTGGAGATCTGGGACTGGGAACAGCCGGATACTGTAGAGCGAAAGGCAGACCCTCAAAACGGAATGGAAGATTATTTCAGTACCACTGCACAGTTTCGTGCCGAACAGAGCCTTCATGAAAAAGAGCAGGAACAGTTAGAGACAACTCTTCAGTCTCTGGTCGATGCTTTTATGGAAAAAGAGATTGCTTCTGCCGAGGATACCTTTACAGTACAAAACGACTACAGCAATATTACCTCCAAGCTGCCTCTTTTAGATGACGGGGAACTGCGTGCCGAACTGCTGGAGAAGGTAGAGAGCCGGTATGATTATTTTAAAACCATCATTGCCGGTATGAGCGATGAAATCAGCCGGTATGAAGCAGTACAGGCAGAAGAAAAGAAAAAGGCCCAGGAACAGGCCGCCAAAGATGCCGAGGAGAAGCGGATCCAGGAAGATAAGGAAATGAAAAAACAATCTTTTATGCAGGCACTGGAAAAAGTAGAAGCCTTGGAGTATCAGGCTGCTGATGCAAGGGATCTGGCTTCCGATGCCATCGACAAACTTTCACTGATTGCAGGCGACGAGGAGGAAACAGAGCTTTCCCAGCGCCTCCAGACTGCGATCCAGCGTATTTCCACTCTTCCTACTGCCAGCGAATGGGTTGTTTCCCAGAATCAGAAGGAGGAAGAAGAGGCCCAAAAGGAAAGTCAGGCTGACCAGCAGGTACAGCTCCAGCAGCAGCGCCTGCGCACTTCCTTAAATAAAGAACAGTACAAATGGAACAACGCACAAAGCTATGGGCCCGGCGGGATCCCGACACAATAATGCATGATATACAAAAAAATCCCCCTGCAGCACCGGTCTGATATAAGACCGGTGGTTGCAGAGGATTTTTCTAAAATCATTTTTTTGCAGGTGGATCCAGCTGCAATTTATTATTTTCTTCCATGATATTGCCGCTGCTTTTAGTTCTCTCTGCCTTTTTCTTAGTTTTTTCTTTTCCTTCCAATCTAATTTGTTCTTTTTCTAATTCTTTGATGTTTGTAGGAATCTTGTCTTTCGGATTTTTCTCAGGCTGATCTTCGTTTACGTTTCCTGCTTTATCTGCACCATTTTCTACAGCATTTATTATCTCAGGCTGGTTCATTGCCGGATTAGGTTCGCTAAACAACGCTTCCTTTTTCGTCATTGTGACCTTATACTTGCTTGCAAGATCCAGCTGTGCCAGCTTACTATTTGTAAATTTCAGAATGGATTCTGCCAGTTCAATACGTTTTCTCTCATAACTGTTCTTTGCAAGCTGGCTGTGATCCTTATAACCGCCTTCCGGTTCCGGAATGTTGCGTCTCCTAAAGTCCTCCTCTTTGTGTGCCAGATATGCCTCTGCCTTAGTCTTTAAGGTTTCAAATGCATATTTATACTGGGTCAGATTTCCTGCATTGGCATCCGTCGGGAAATTTTTACTTATTGTCCGAAGTCGTTTCAGATCTTGCTGCATATCATCATATGCAGGTGAACTTCCTCTAACACCTTTATTCCGTTCTGTATACTGTTCGCAAAAATTAACCATCTCAGCTTTAAAGTTGGCTTTTACAAGCTCTGTTGGTTTTGCCGGTTTAATTTCCATTTTGAGTGGCACCAATGAACTCATCTCATTTTTCATGATCACAACATCATCGTCTTTTTTATATACGGTAAATCCATTTACATATTGAGTTTTTTCCGCCCCCTGCATCCCGGCTGTTTCAAGCTTCTTTTCAAATTTTTTTTCTTCTTCTGACCTCTTTTCAAGAACCTCAAAATACAGTGCCGTGCCTGCATCATACATATAGTTGCTGAATGCAGATGCCTCATCTCTTTGCAGAGCCAGTCGGTCATTATCTGACAATGTACTAGAGTATTCTACTAATTCTAAAGGTTCAATAATGGAAGAATAAGGATTGGACATGCTGCTAATCAGTCTATATTTCCTGTCATTCATAACTCCATAGTGCTGCAGATTATCATCAAGCCATTGCTTTTCTTCAGCAGTAGCGCTTTGATTCCACCTATAGTCGTTCCATGTATGCACAGTATATCCCGTTCTGAACAGCGACAGCCTGGAGGTTTCAATTGCACGAATTGCTTTTTTCAACTTTTCAGGATCATTCTCATTGATATTTAATACGTCCGCAGCGCCTTTTTCTGCATCTTTTGCTTTTTCCTGTAAAGATGTAGCTTCCTCCTTTATCAGATCGAGCAGTTGTTCTTTTTTATGGTCAGCTTCTATGACTATAAAATCTTCACTAATAGCTACATTTGCTTTTTTCATCTGCTCTTTTCGTAGTTTCATAAACTGATCTCTATTGATTAACCTCTGATTATAAAGCATCAATGATACTAACTTCTCATTGTGCAGATTTGCCTCCGGTGTATTCTCCAGATGTATCATATCATAAAAGCTGCGGAACGTAGTAACAAACTTATTTTCCGCAAGCACTACATTTGCGCTTTTCAATTGGTTCTTCGCTATTTTATCCAAGAGCATCTCTTTCATAGCTTGTTCTTTTGCTATTTCCAGCGTTGCATCAAAGCAGGCCTCTGCATGCTTCATACGCTTTTGCAAGGTTTCCTCTTTAGCTGTCATTTCTTTCAGCGTGTAACCATGCTGCTTTTTGAAATCTCTTACGGATTTTTTCAGATTTTTTTTGTCCGGTCCGGTAGCAAAATATTCTTTTTTGATGATCTGAGCTGCCTTCTGAGGATCCTTCTTTTTCATAAGTTCTTTAAATTTTTCCGTAAGATCTGCCTGTAATGAACCCATATGTTTACCTCCTATTAATCATTGATCTTGTATGAATGTTGTTCCTGTTTCTTTCTTATCTCTTACAACTGCATTCTATCACACAATGCTGGACAAATGTGGGACAAATTTTCTGATTTTTGTTTATTTTTTGTTTTTTCAGGAAATGGAAATGATTTTATACACGAAAAAGCCCTGCAAACAGCGGGGGGGGAGCTGTGGCAGGACTTTTTCTATTCTGTTCTCTCAAGAAGAACATGATCTACAAATGTAGGAAAATATCTTAATCTATGACGCCCGTATTACTCGTACAGGATCAGTGCGATCATCTCAACAGGTTCATCACCGATACATGCAAGACCGTGACCTTCACCGGGTGCGCAATAGGCAACATCACCGGGGCCGATCTCTGTCATCGTGCCGTTGTCATTGTAATGTCCGTGACCGCTCATAATATAATAGGTTTCGCTGTCTCCTTTATGGACATGGTAGCCGATCTCACTTCCCGGATAAACCGTGGTATGACCGAACACCCGGCCTTTCTGGCTCATTTCTTCCGGACCGTTTAATAAATTGCGCACCGTGATCTCTCCAACTCCGTTAAATGGTGCCGGTTTGCGGACGGATTGCTTTTCTTCACTTTTTCTTACCATAAATAGCAACCTCTTTCTAAATTATTCGAAGTACACACGTTTTGCATTATTATAATATACATCTTCCAGTTCAGTCTCTGTAAAGACATCACCCTTTGTAAGGTAATCAGCCAGATGCTCGTATGGATCCTGTGTCGCTGCAAACGGAGCGTCCGTACCCCACAGCAGACGATCTGCTCCCAGAATATCCTTTGCCATTTTTAATACCTCATGTACTGCCGGGAACGGATAGGTGCCGGGGGCAACGATCTTCGGAAGAGCTGCAATATCGAACCATACATTTGGCTTCTTTAACAGTTCCAGACTTAACTGCAATTCCTTTTCTCTTCCGGGCATCGGTGCCAGCAGGTGGCACACTACTAACTTCATATTAGGATGATCCTCAGCGATTTTTGCCAGACTCCATGGCTGGTGGCTTGGCATGGTCAGATCGCCCACATCCAGTGCAACCGGCGCATTGTGTGCCTCTATAATATCAAACAGAGGACGCATTTCCCTGCCTGCCAGGTCAAATGGATCATGGCAGCCCATAAGACCGCCGCCGCTGCTTACCTCAAATTTGGCTGCTTTAAATCCCTGATTTTCAAAGAAATCTTCCATGGTTTCAGCTGCATTGGTCATATACGGATCAATGGTGCAGGTGGGGCAGAAGCGATCCGGATACTTTTTTAGGATCTCAGCATGATAACAGTTCTGGAAACCATACATGCTTCCCTGCATCAGGACTGCTCTCTCAACCTCATTTTTATCCATCAGAGCCAGTGCCTGCTCTGCTGTAAAATTCGTTTCTCCATACTCTCCATTCTGCGGGAACAGATCAAATACTTCTCCGTTTCCCCATGCCGCCTTTCCGTTTCCGATGGCTCGCAGCTCACCGCGGCGGCAATATCCTGCAACGATCTGCGCCAAATGTAAATGTGCATCTATTTTTTTCATCAGGCTATTTCCCCTTTCTTAAAGAATTGAAACTGTTTCAACCAGTTCTTTGCTTTATCCTGATGCTGCAGTGCATCAAAAGCAACAGCAGCAATGATAACAATACCCTTTACAAGGTCGTGCTCGGTAGAAGGAACACTCATCAGGTTCAGGCCATTATTTAAAAGCCCGATCAGAATCGCACCGAAAACACAGCCGGGAACGGTTCCAACACCACCAAGCAAGCTGATGCCGCCGATAACAGCTGACATGATCACATAGTTTTCATATCCGCTTCCTGTGCTCGCCATACACTGCTGTGTCATGGAAGCCAGTACAATACCGCCGATGGCTGTGGTCAGCCCAGACAGAGCATAGGCCAGAATGGTGATGCCTGTGTCATTGATACCGGAAAGGCGGGAAGCTACCGGATTTCCGCCTACCGCATAGAACTGACGTCCCAGAGTGGTCTTTGAAAGTACGAACCAGCTGATAATCGCTACGATCAGCATGATATAAACCGGCACCGGGAAACCTAAAATCTTGTAGGTAGAGATATTTACAAATAATTTCGGTTCCATACAGCTTAAGATCTTATTGTTTGTAAGGACCATGGAAAGTCCTAAAAAGGCAGTGGAGCTTGCAAAGGTGATCAAAAAGGCCGGAACCTTAAAGTAGGTAATGATGATACCATGAAAAACACCGGCCAGTACACCGACAAACAGTGCCAGCAGAATACCGCAGATAACACCTGTAGTGCTGTAATTCATGGCGCGGATCGTCATAACACAGGCCACAGAGCTTAAACCGCAAAGAGAACCAATGGAAAGATCAATTCCTCCTAACAGGAATACAAAGATGGTTCCGCTTGTCATAATACCGTAAACACTGATACTCCAGAGCACATTGGAGAGATTGGAAACGGTAGGGAAAGAATTCGGCCGTAATATGGTCAGAACAATAAAACAGAGGACCAAGATCAGCGGTTTTGTCAGATTGCTTACTTTGAACTTTTTCATACTGCTTCCTCCTCTGCTGCAATACCGGAACCTGCTTCCAGCACCATTGCCTGTGTTACCATTCCATGATCAAATTCTTTTACAATATGACCTTTGCGCATTACAAGGATACGGTGAGAAACCCGGATCAGCTCCTGAAGATCCGATGAAACCAGGATAACACCTACTCCGCTCTGTGCCAGCTGCTCCAGAATATTGTAGATCTCGTCCTTTGCTCCAACGTCAATACCGGCAGTTGGTTCATCCACGATCAGGATCTTCAGATCACGCTCCAGCCATTTCCCTAAAACCACCTTCTGCTGGTTTCCGCCGCTCATCAGTCCTACCTGTTTTTCAGGGTCACTGGGACGTACATCAATGGACTTGATGGCGTGGAGAGCCATTTCCAGCTCGCTTTTTTCATTGATGGCAAGACCATTTTTCTTAATAATATCATAATTTGTTAAGGCTACATTCTTAGTCGTAGAAAGTAATGGGATAAATCCCTGTCCGCGGCGATCTTCCGGCACGAAACCAAAACCGGCCTTGATGCTTGCCTTAGGAGACGGCTTAAAGTCTTTCTGTCCGTCAAAGGTGATGGTACCTTCTGTGTGAGGATCGATTCCGTAAATGGCACGTACCAGCTCTGTACGTCCTGCACCGATCAGACCGCCAAAGCCAAGGATCTCACCCTTATGCAGTTCAAAATTGATATTACTGAAATTACCTACATTGGAAAGATTTTCCACCTTTAATAATACATCTCCTGCAGGCTTGCGCATTTCTTTAATGGAACCGCTGCTTTCGTCTACCACCTTACCGATCATATACTGGATGACTTTCTTCGGGTCAATATCGTCATGCTCCAGAACCACTTCATTTTTACCATCCCGTAAAACAGTCAGACGGTCAGACAGGCGATATACCTCTTCCAGGCGGTGGCTGATATAAATAATAGAAACGCCCCGCTCTCGTAACTGTTCAATGATACCAAAAAGCGTCTCTGCCTCTTTACCGGAAAGAGAAGCGGTCGGCTCATCCATGATCAGCAGCTCTGCGTTGCAGCTTAAACCTTTTAAGATCTCTACTAACTGACGGACGCCGATACCCAGATCTGCTACTCTTGCTGTAGCTTCAATGGGGAAATTGTACTGTTTGATCAGCTCTGCTGTCATCGCATTCATTTTCTTATGATCGATCACACCAAAACGGCGTGGCTCACGTCCCAGGAACACATTCTGTGCTACCGTTAAAGACGGGATCACAGAAAGTTCCTGATAGATACAGGCCATTCCCAGTGCCTGACAGTCACCTAAACTGTTGATCTCCACCGGTTTGCCCTTCCACTCGATCACACCGGAATCCTTGGTATAGGCACCCGTAAGGATCTTGATCAGTGTGGATTTTCCGGCACCATTTTCACCCATAAGGGCGTGTACTTCCCCTTTTCTTACATCGAAATGAACACTTTTTAACACCTGTACGCCAGAAAAGCTTTTACAGATGCCTTTGGCTTCCAGAATTACTTCACTGCTCATACAGCTGCCTCCTTTACTGCTTTTCTCTTCTGTGCCCTGGTCTGCATAAAGCTGCGGTACCAAGCATCAAAGATAACAACCAGAATAATGATAATACCTTTGATCACATACTGGTAAGCGGTATTTAACTGCAGCTTTAAGATACCATTATCCAGCGCTGCCATAAAAATCGCACCTAAAAAAGTACCTATAATATCACCGTCACCACCGTCTAAAGCGCAGCCGCCGATTACAGCTGCCGCGATCGGATCAAAGTTAAAACTGCTGCCTAACAGAACAGTAGTAGACTGCAGACGTGCAACACTGAAAATGCCGCCCACTGCTGCCAACAGGCCTGTGACTACAAATGCACCGATACGGGTACGATCCGTATTGATACCGGAAAGCTGTGCTGCTTTGAAGTTAGAACCAACCGCATAAAGATTTGTACCAAAACGGGTCTTTTTTAAGATGAACTGTCCCAACAGACTGAGTACGATCATAGCGATCACAACATAATAAATACCGTTTACGCCGCCGCCTAAAAAGGTAAAACCGGTAGCACGCATCTGCACGCTCTGGATGGATCCTGCTGCATCACGTACAGCAATTACATATGTAAGGCTTCGGTAAATACCCATTGTTGCCAGTGTTGCAATAAATTCCGGTAATTTCAGCTTGGTTACAACTACGCCATTTACAATACCACAGACAATCCCCACGATAAGACCGACAAGCACCATGACGGGAAGCGGAATCAGTGTATAGACGTAAATATTTGCCATGACCATACCTGCCAAAGCCATAACTGAACCGGTAGAAAGGTCAATGCCTGCTGTCAGGATCACATAAGTAATACCGATACCTGCAATACCTGCCACTGCGGAATCGCGCACGATGGCGGACAGATTGGAAGTGGTAAGGAAATATGGACTTTTTATTGAGAAAAAGACAGCCAGTGCGGCGATCATTCCTACTGAGATCAACTTACGGAGCGTATCTTGTTTCACGGTTGATCCTCCTTCTTTCACATTGTTTGCAGACAAAAGGGGTGAGGCTTCTAATCCCCAGTAAACCTCGCCCCTTCTGTCTATGATTTAAGTATATTACCAGCGATCAGCCTCAGGAATCTCGCTTACTGTATCCGGAGTAACGACTTTACACTCCATGATAACCTGTGGTGTCTCGCTTAAGCTGGTGTAGCTGTACTCAGAGTTGATCAGCATCAGAGCAATCTTAGCTGCAGTACTTCCTTCATCCCAGCTGTTGGTGTAAATAGTGCCTGCCATCTGGCCATTTTCGATCATCTTTAACGCATCCTTCTCACCGTCAGCGCCCCAGATGTACATAGATCCGGTCTTGCCGGCAGATTCAACTGCCAAAGCAGCACCTTCCGCCATGGCATCGTTGATTGCAAATACACCATCGATCTGATCATAGTTCTGTAAGAAGCTGTTCATAACGGTAGTAGCTGTTTCCTTCTCGAAATTTGCAGCCTGTGCATCCAGAACTTTGATATCAGGATAGTTGGCAATGGTGTCCTTGAAGCCTTTTTCAAGGTTATCGGTACGGGTCAGACCGGCAACACCTTCGATGATCACAACGTTGCCCTTTTCTCCCATCTGCTTTGCCATCTCATCAGCAGCCATACGTCCTGCATCGTAATCAACCGCCATTACCAGTGCGGAGTGAGTGGTGTACGCATCCAGGTTCAAAGGGCGCATTGCAGGGATATAACACAAAAGGCATGGCTCACAGCCATGCCTTAATTTATCCGTTTTTCCGTTTTATGCTTTACTTTCCTTCCAGTTCAGCGATCCGTGCCTTCAGCCGGCGAATCTCCTCATCCTTTTCACTTAACAGCCGGTCTCTTTCTTCCAGCTTGCACCTCTGCTCATCAATGAACATCTGGATCATCTTCTGATCCATCATACCTTCGATGATATTTCTCAACTCATCTACGGTCTCGCCGGCATTTTTTCCTTCTTCATCAATGACGATATCCGCATATTTCTCATAATAAGGAACACGCTCATTGTACAGGTCACGCAGCGTAAATCCCGGTTTTAACGCAACCCCGCGGTCTACTACGTTCCCGATACGCTTTTCCATTTCCTCATAACTCATTTTCAGGTAAACGATCTCACTGATCTCCTTCAAATGAGCCATAGCCTCTTTTCCATAGATCACGCTGCCGCCCGGGGCGATCACAGACATTTTTGCCTCCAGACCTGCATTAATGCGGTTCTCCACTTCCAGAAAGCCGTCCATGCCTTCATCAGCGATAATTTCCTTTAACAGTCTTCCCTCTTTTTCCTGGATCACAATATCCACGTCAATAAAAGAAAATCCCAGTCTTTTTGCAAGAAGCACGCCTACGGTACTTTTACCAGATGAAGGCATGCCGATCATTGTAATATTCGGCTTCATTTTTTCCTTTCCTCCTTATGAGCAGCGGCGCGTCTAAGCTAACGTTTCTTTTTCTTTTTAGCAGGCTTACGCACAGAATATCCGAAACTTCCCAGTTTCTTTCCCAGTTCAAAATATTCCCCATGGGAATAAGCAGTCAGCCCTGAAGCATTCAGTTTAAACTTGCCCCTGTCATCCATATACTGGTTGTCAATGGTCACGCCTACCACTTTTGCCAGGAACATGTCATGGCTTCCCAGTTCTTTTACTTCCGTTACTTTACACTCAATATTTACAGGGCTTTCCTCAATACCAGGTGCCTTTACATAACGGGATGCCTGAGGTGTTAAACGTGTCTCGGCAAACTTGTCCACATCACGGCCGGACTTTACGCCACAGTAATCCGTAGCCCGCACCAGTCTCTTATTTACCAGATTGATAACAAATTCCCCTGTTTCCTTAATAATATCATGGGAATAACGTTCTTTCCTCACAGAAATAGAAACCATAGCCGGATCAGAGCAGATGGTTCCTGCCCATGCAACGGTGATAATATTCGGTTTTTCTCCTTCTTTTCCACAACTTACCATAACAGCGGGAACAGGATACAGCATATTTCCCGGTTTCCAGTATTCTTTGCTCATTTTCTCGATCCTTTCTGCTCTTTTCACAAACTTTATGTTACCGTTCATACACAGGCTCAAGCCTCAATCTCTACTCCTGCTCCGCTAACATCAGTTCCGGGATCAGCTGTTTCTTTCTGGAAACAACACCCGGCAGACGAAGAACCGGCTCCTTTAAGCCTTCCTCTTCTAACAGTTCAATATCCTTATGGAATGCCTTTCCTGCTAACTGCAGCGCTCCCTGACCTTCACAGATCAGGTCGGTAGTCTCCGTCAATATATTTGTCAGCATAAAGAATATCATATCAAGCCCGCTGTTTTCCAGTACTTTTTCCATAAATGCTTCCATACGGCCCTTTAATTTATCCAGTTCGCCACCATTTAAAGATGTGATCTGTCCCACACCAAAGGTCACTTTTCCGGAAGTAAAGCGCTTGAAATCCTGATAAAAGATCTCTTCATCGGTCTTGTCCTTTAAATTGCTTCCTGCACTGAACATTTCCATTGCATATTTTTCAATATCGATGCCTGCAATATCAGCCAGTGCCCTTGCTGCCATTTCATCCACCGGAGTGCAGGTAGGAGAACGAAACAGCAGTGTATCAGATACAATAGCACTGCATAAAAGTCCGGCGATCTTCGGTTCAACCTTCACACCGGCTTCCTGATACATCTGATAAATAATGGTCGCGGTACAGCCTAAAGGCTGGTTGCGGAAAAATACCGGTGACATGGTCTGGATGGTTCCCAGCCGGTGATGATCGATGATCTCTAAGATCTCTGCATTTTCAATACCTGCCACTGCCTGATTTTTCTCATTGTGATCTACTAAAATAACCTGTTTTCCCTTTGCGCCCAACAGGTTTCTGCGGGAGATCATTCCCAGATAACGACCGTCTTTGTCAAGGATAGGGAAATCGCGGTGGCGCTTGCTTGCCATTACATCGCGGATCTCATCAATATAGTCATCACTGTTAAATGTGATCAGATGTTCTCTGGTCATAAAGTAGCTGATGGGCATACTCTGGTTGATGAGACGGGCCGCTGTATAGGTATCATATGTGGTTGCGATAATGGTGCAACCTCTTTCCTGGGCGATCTTTTTAATGGTCATGGAAACCCCTGCTCCTTCGCACACGATAATACAGTCTGCTCCCATTTCAATAGCACAAAGCTGGGACTCGTAACGGTTTCCCAAAATAACCAGATCATGGGGCTCAATATAAAATTCCATCAGATCCGGATTTGCCGCTGCGATCAGTACCTTTCCCCGGTCAAAATATGCCTCTGCATTTCCGATGATCAGGTCTGCTTCCAGTGTTTCAATAATATTGGAATACTGAGTGTTTGCCTTTGACAGAATGCTGCTGTCATAAATATTCATGTAGGTCTTAGTAATATCGCCTACTGTGATCAAGCCTTCCAGCGTGCCGTCTTCCCTGACAGAAGGAATGGTAACAACGTTGTTCTCCTGCATGATGTTCCATGCTTTCTTTAAGGAAATCTTGTCTGCTACGCCCTTTGTCTTGCGGATCTCAATGTCTCTTACCTGGGTGCGCACATCTTCCACCAGCTGCGGTTCCTCTGCACCGAAATAATCCAGTACAAATTTAGTCTCTCCATTTACATGTCCTGCTCTTGCAGGCATATATTCTTCCCCAGTTATTGCCTGCTTCAGATTTGCATAACAGATAGCTGAACAAATAGAGTCTGTATCTGGATTTCTATGTCCGATCACCATGGTTTTTCTGTTTAAATCCTGTTCCATTTCTCCCTCCCTGAGAAGCACATTTCTTCTTTTGCTTTACACACACATTGTTCTTGTTTTATGTACAATGATTTATAATCTGTTTACAATATATTCACATTTCGTTCACATTTATTTTTTATACTATTTTCATAAGAAAGAGATAATAAAAAGCAGGTTATTAGTCAAATTGCACATAGATTTTTCATAATTGCCCCGGTTGGAAACGATCGGGGTC
>CAVDQU010000017.1:26758-29805 GCA_963611035.1 Agathobaculum sp. | reverse complement strand
CTCGAATCTGCATCCTGCGTGATTAGACCAGTTATTTATGAAACGATGTACTAGTAATAAACGTCCGGCCTGCATTGGCAGGCGGGAAGTATAAAATCCAGTATTTTTCAATAAAATCCCATAAAGGGCAGTTTTGCCTTAAGGTTTAACAGGAGTATATGTAAATGGAAAAATATGGAAAAACTCTTATAAAAGGCTTCGTGATCGGTGCCACCATGACTGTACCAGGTGTCAGCGGTGGCTCCATGGCTATGGTACTGGGAATTTATGACCGTCTGTTAAAACATGTCAGTGAAATAACAAAATATCCAAAAGAAAGCCTCACATTTCTGCTCTGGTTTGTGGCCGGAGCAGGAAGCGGGGCTTTTTTGCTTTCTGGAACCATCAGCTGGCTTTTAACTACAAAGGCAGAGGCAATTTTGCGATTTTTCTTTCTGGGGGCAGTAGCAGGAGGGATCCCAATGATTCTGAAAAGCGCCAGTGTAAGCCGCATCCGGGGAAGGCAGATCATCTGTATCCTCACAGGGATACTGACAGCCCTTCTCATTGCCTTGATCCCTGAGGGATTATTTGCTCCGGGGACAGAAAATACCCCTTTAAATCTGCTTTTTCAGCTTGCAGGCGGCTTTATTATAGCAGTGGCCTTAGTCCTTCCCGGCATCAGCGCGTCCCAGATGCTTTACATGCTTGGAATTTATGAAAGCACTTTAAAGGCTGTCAGCCGTCTGGAGGTTCTGGCGCTGCTCCCTTTGGCTGTTGGCGGGATCATTGGAACTTATCTCACAGCCCGCATTCTGGAACAGCTGATCAAGGAGCACAGAGAAGCCACCTTTTTAATGATCTTAGGCTTTATGCTGGCATCGCTGCCTGAACTTCTGCCGGATCATTTAATGCAGCAAAACCTGCTGTTATGCGGGATCGCATTGGCAGCAGGTTTTGGAAGTATCTATTTTTTGTCAGCAAAATAGATGAATAAAAATTGAAAGATATTTCTGGAATAAATCAGAAAAAGAGTTGCAACATTCTGCATAAATGGTAAAATAAAAGTAAATTTTTGGGGTGTGTTATTTAGTAACAATATACAGGAGAAGGAGGGGAATACATGGAAACCATAAAGTCTCTTACAGAGCAGGTGGCAGCAGCCGCTGGAAGCAAAAAAGCGGAATTAGTGCTGAAAAATGCACAGATCGTCAATGTATTTACCCAGTCAGTGGAAAACGGGGATATTGCCATTGAAGGCGGACGGATCGTGGGGATCGGAAGCTATGAAGGGGTGACAGAAAAGGACCTGAATGGGGCCTATGTTTGCCCTGGCTTTTTAGACGGCCATATCCACATTGAAAGCTCCATGACTTCCCCGGGGGAGTTTGAACGGGCAGTAGTCCCACATGGCACCACAGCTGTGATCACAGATCCACATGAGATCACAAACGTAGCAGGAGAAGCAGGGATCCGGTTTATGATGCAGTCGGCTGAGAAGCTGGATCTGGATGTGTATTTTATGCTTCCTTCCTGCGTACCGGCCACAGATCTGGATGAGTCCGGGGCGGAGCTTCTGGCAGCAGATCTGGAGCCATTTTACAGAGAAGAAAAGGTTTTAGGGCTGGCAGAGGTGATGAATGCTTTTGGTGTGACTCACGGGGATAAAGGGTGTCTTGAAAAGCTGGTACAGGCCCGTTCCTTAAAGAAAGCCATTGACGGCCATGCCCCGGCCCTTTCTGGAAAAGAGTTAAATGCCTACGTAACAGCTGGGATCCGGTCGGATCATGAGTGCTCTGACTTTGAAGAGGCCAGAGAGAAATTTGCCAGAGGCCAGTGGATCATGATCCGTCAGGGAACAGCGGCAAAGAACTTAAAAGGTCTTATGGGAATGTTTGAAGATCCCTATTATCAGCGTTGCCTGCTGGTTACAGATGATAAACATCCGGGAGATCTGATCCGTATCGGTCACATTGATGCCATTATCAGAGAAGCCGTTTCCATGGGCGCTGACCCCATTCGTGCGATCCGCATGGGAACCTTAAATACAGCTATGTATTTCGGCCTTGCAGATATGGGTGCGGTAGCGCCTGGTTATATGGCAGATCTGGCTGTTTTTGATAACCTGAAGGATTTCAATGTAAAGCAGGTATACAAAGGCGGAAAACTGGTGGCAGAAAATGGAAAAATGCTCCACCAGAAAGAAACAGTCACAGACTGGTCCAATGAGATCAAAGAAAGAGTATTCCATTCCTTCCACAGAAGTCCGATCACAGTGGAAGATCTGAAATTAAAAGAAACCACAGGAACCCACCAGAGAGTCATTGACATGGTAGCCCATGAACTGATCACCACAGAACGGATCGAAGAGTGGAAAGAACTGCCTGGAGTGGCTTCTGGTGTAGATATAAGCCGAGATATTGTAAAACTGGCCGCCATTGAGCGCCATAAAAATACCGGTCATGTAGGACTGGGCTTTTTAGGAAAATACGGCTTAAAACGAGGCGCCGTAGCCACCAGCATCGGCCACGACTCCCACAACCTTGTCATCGTCGGAGTCACAGACGAAGACATGGTTCTTGCAGGCAACCGTGTCATTGAAAATGGAGGAGGACTTGCCATTGCCCTTGAGGGCAAAGTATTAGCCGACCTGCCATTGCCTATTGGCGGCCTTATGTCAGATGAGCCCGTAGAAGCAGTAGATGAAAAGCTGGAACACATGAAAAAGATCTCCATGGAACTGGGAATATCAGAAGATATTGATGCTTTTATGACACTGGCATTTATCAGTCTGCCGGTTATTCCGAAGTTGAGACTGAATACATATGGAGTTGTGGATGTGGAGAAGCATCAGGTGGTGGAAGTCAGGTTTTAGATTTAGGAATAAAAGAGCAATTGAAAACGGTTAAAATCAGTCAAAAAAGCAATCGTAAATTTTTACGATTGCTTTTTTGACTGATTTTAACCGGTGTTACAGTTCAGCCATGAGGTTGAAACAGCACTTTTAACACCGCCTAAAAAATAGCCGGTGTTCCTATAAATATCTGTTTTATGTGCGCCATAAGATT
>CAVDQU010000017.1:26297-26748 GCA_963611035.1 Agathobaculum sp. | reverse complement strand
TATATAGATTAGCTACATGGCTGAACTGTAACTAACCGGTATATATCTTTTAGGTGGATGGTTCCATTTTTGCGAAATATATGAGATAATAAGAAGAAACAGCAGTTTTTATGGGGTAGAAGTTAGCTATCATCATTCGAAAGCGGTGGATTTTCGTCCATAGCAACGAAAGGATTGTTTTATGAAAAATAATTTAAGACTTCCGGTAGGAATTGAAAGTTTTGAAGAAATTCGAAGAAATCAGTATTATTATGTTGATAAAACAAAACTGATCGAGCAACTATTTGATACTCTTGGAAAGGTAAGCTTGTTTACGCGTCCCCGTCGCTTTGGTAAAACCCTTAACATGAGTATGTTAAAGTGCTTTTTTGAGATTGGAGCAGATCCGTCGCTTTTTGATGGACTCTATATTTATGGAAATCGTGTACTTTGTGAGCAGCATATGGGGCAA
>CAVDQU010000017.1:9797-26287 GCA_963611035.1 Agathobaculum sp. | reverse complement strand
TTCGAAAAAGCGAAGCTTTGGATGAAAATGCAAGGAAAACATATGAAGCACTGACAACGTTTTCAAACGGACGATATCAAATGACAGAGGAGACATTGCTTGTCTCTTTACAGACACTTTCTGAACTGTTATTTTCACATTATCATAAGAAAGCGGTTATCCTTATTGATGAATATGATGTTCCGCTTGATAAAGCATTTCAGCATGGCTATTATAAGGAAATGGTTTTCCTTATCCGGACGATATTTGGAAAGGCATTGAAAACCAATGATGCACTGGCATTTGCAGTGTTGACGGGATGTCTGCGTGTTTCGAAGGAAAGTATTTTTACAGGACTCAATAACTTTAAAATTCTTTCGATTACGGATACACGCTTCGACGAGCAGTTCGGTTTTACAGATGTGGAAGTTCAAAAACTGCTTTCAGACTATGATCTTGAAAACACATTCAAGGAAGCAAAAGAATGGTATGATGGTTATCGTTTCGGAAAAGCGGATGTGTATTGTCCATGGGATGTTGTCAATTTTGCGGATCGTGCCAAGGACGATCCAGAAGCAAAACCAGAGGCATATTGGATCAATACCAGTGGAAATGATCTTGTGAAGCGCTTTATTGATAAGGCAAATAAAACAACGAAAAATGAGATTGAGAGCCTGATTGCCGGTGAAGCGATCGAAAAGGAACTCCGTCTGGATCTCACTTATGAAGAAATGGATCAGAGTATTGAAAATCTCTGGAGCGTTCTCTTTACAACCGGATATCTTACACAGAGCGGAAGAACAGAAGAGGGGGCCTACCGCCTGGTCATTCCGAATCGGGAAGTGCGAGAGGGTTTCAGACTTCAAATCAATGAATGGTTTAAAAGATTAATCTTCAGTAACACGGATCGTCTGACCGCATTTTGGAAAGCTTTTGAGGAGGGGGATACCGAAGGCATTGAGCAGTACTTAAACCGCGTACTGAGTAATTCTATCAGTGTTTTTGATACAAAGGCAAGAAAGGAAGAAAAGGAAAGCTCCTATCATAACCTTCTTGTTGGTATTCTTACGGGTAATGCTGACTGGCTTGTAAAATCAAATGTGGAAGCCGGAGAAGGATTTGCGGATATTATCGTAGAAACGGATGACCCGGATGCTGGTATTATTATTGAGCTAAAGTATACAAAAAGCTTTAATGAAATGGAAACTGCTTGCCAGAGAGCTCTTGATCAGATCCGGGATCGTCGTTACCAGGAATACCTCCTAAACGATGACCGGAAAGATATCCGTTTGTATGGTATTGCTTTCTGCAAAAAGCGATGCAGAGCAATAACGGAAGTGTTGACTGCTGAATAACTTGCTTTCTCAAACAGCGTGCCGGATACACAACTTCATGTGGGAGTTATGTCTATTGATACAGATAATTCTGCGGGACCAACCTGAGAAAACTGATGGCAGAGTTATAAAATGATCAAAGAAAAGCACCTTTTATCTCACAGGACAAGGATGAAATGTTAAATGTCCGTTAATGATAAAAGGTGCCTTTCTTATGCGTATGTTCTGTTTTTATACAGAAAATAAAGTCTGTTAGAAGTCAAATGTAAAAGCAATCTTACGGATCGATGGATCACGTGTATCGACGAAATCAAAAGCAGCCTGTGCATCTGTAAGCTTATAGGTATGGCTTACTGTGCCATTTAGATCAAGCTTGCCTTTTTCAATCAGATCGATCACAGTCTGGAATCGGTGATTTTGTAGGCGGCTTCCACGGACATCCAGCTCTTTGCTGGTGATCACAAATTGATTGATCTCATCTGGTGCAACGCTAAAGCCCATGGTGATCACGCGCCCGGCATTTCCGGCACACTTGCAGGCTGTCAGAAAGCTTCCGTGGAAGCAGGCACAATCAATCACAACAGTAGGTCCGTATCCATCTGTGAGTTCTTTTGAACGTTCTATTACATCTTCTGTTTTAGAATTGATAATATCAGTAGCACCATTTTTCAGGCATTCTTCCAATTTGTCCTCTTCAATATCAACCATGATGATCTTACGGGGGCTGTATAAACGGGCAATGCGCAGCATGCTGCTTCCTAATGCACCGGCTCCGATGATCATAAGGGTATCTTCAAATTCCAACTGGGCACGACTGCAGGCCTGCACGGCAATGGTGGTAGGCTCTATCATGATCGCATCCCGGTCGCTTAACGATTCCGGTAATTTATAGACATCGGTTTCAGGAACAGCCATAAATTCCCGGTAGCCTCCATCAATATGAACACCGCGTACACGCAGATTCTGACACACATTTGGACGTCCCTTGCGGCAGGCATAGCAGGTGCCGCAGGCAGTTACCTGATCAATGATAACACGATCTCCCGGTTTGATGGTCTTCACACCGGGTCCTACCTCGTCTACAACGCCTACCATTTCATGGCCGATGATACGGGGATAGGTTGCTGCTGCATTAGAACCATGATAAATACCAACATCGCTGCCGCAGATACCTGCGGAGGTCATTTTTACGATTACATTGTTCTTTTCATCCAGAACAGGCTTTTCAACATCAATAATACGAAGGTCATTAGGTTTTACAATCTGAACTGCTTTCATTTTAAGTCTTATCTCCATTCCAATAGCAATGGGGCAAAAATATTTGCCCCACATATCATAATATAATGTTGGGGTCAAAAGGTATTTTGCCCCCTCTGATACCGAATTGCTACGTGCTTTGCACTCTCGCAAATCAATCCTGACTTATGCGGACAACTACCTTCATGTAATTGCCGGGGTTCTTTTCTATGTCAATGATCGTATCAGGTGCTTCCGACATAGAAATAGTTTTAGTTAAAATCCGGGTCATATCAACCTTACGTGTCCGGATCAATTCGAGAGCCTCTTCAAATTCACCGGCGCTGGTGCGGGCACCACGTATATCTACTTCTTTTTTTGTGATCAGGTCAGTCGGAAGGCTGGTTTCTTTTTTAGGCCAACCGGTGAGAGTAATACGTCCTGCATTGGATACAAGATCGAGAGTCTGACGGACTGCCGGATTTGCACCGGAACACTCCATTACCTGATGTGCCATTTCGCCGCCTGTAATTTCCTGGATACGCTGTACAGGATCCTCTGTGCCGGAGTTGATCACATATTCAATGCCAAGTGACCTTGCAAAATCAAGACGTTCCTGTACCAGATCCAATAAGATGGCGTGAGCGCCGTAAGCCTGGGCTACCATACCGGCCACAAGGCCGATCGGACCGGCTCCGATGATCGCACAGAATTCGCCTGCGGTCAGGCCGCCTCGGTGAATTCCGTGAAGACTGATAGTCAGCGGTTCAGCCATAGCTGCCTGTTCCCAGCTCATTCCTTCCGGGATTTTGATCAGCATATCTGCAGGGTGGCAGTAGTATTCAGCCATACCGCCGTCTACATGTACACCAAGTACCTTCAAATCGGTGCAGCAATTGGTGCGCCTTATCCTGCAGGGATAGCAGTGACCACAGTAAAGATATGGATCTACAACTACACGGTCACCGACTTTGATACTGTTTTTATTATTTTCCGGGATAGATTCAACGATACCGGCAAGTTCATGTCCAATTACCCGGGGATAAGAAACCAGTCCGTTCGTTCCTCTAAATGCGCCGATATCACTGCCGCAGATACCGGCTGTAACGATTTTGATCAGGGCTTCACCATGCTTTGGAACAGGCTTATCCAGTTCTACACAGGATACATCCCAGGGCTTTGCCAATTTAATAGCTTTCATTGTGTTTGCGACCTTTCCTGTCATACTCTGGTTATACTCTCACTTTTACAACAACTTTACGTACAAATTCCGGTCCGTCAGCAGCAACGCGCGGCTTGTGTGCATCTTCCGGTGCAACGACGATCAGATCGCCGGGAAGAAGCAAAACAGTACCGCTTAATGCAGGCTCTTTATAAAATTTCACATCATTAGCAGGAACATCTTCTTCCAGAACCAGTCCGTCACGTTTGCAGTAACCAAACTGCTCTTTGCCGGAGATTACATACTGGATGTCGAAATATGCATCATGGGTTTCAAAGCGACCGTCAGCTGCAGGGAAAGTGGTATATTCCTGCACATTGGCAGTTACTCCGTCACAGACAGGGTAACTGCCAACGGGGGTGTGGTCCAGATCGGTTTCGGACAGCCATTTATAAGCGGCGCGGAATTTATCGTCCAGATAATTGTATTTATCAGCAAGTGAAAGTGGTGAAAAAAACATATAAGATCCTCCTTTTTTTAAAAATGTCCTCTCGGAGTCTTTCATGCACCTGATTTTGCGACTGATCCAAAATCTTCTCGTAAAATCAAGTACAGAAAGATTCCGGAAAAACATTGATTATTTCTGTGATTCTTCCGTTTTCATATTATCAAGGATACAAGCGCTTGAAATATCCTTAGTATCCATCTTTCCGGCTGCCAGATCCTGAATCTGCTGCCAGATCTGTTCATCTACTACGATTCCCTCTTTTAAGTTTCTTGCCCTGGTTGCAGCAGTACGCTCACCGGGACAGGTAACGTGTCCGCCTTCCCGCTCAGGAGTGGTAGCATCTGCCGCAGCTACACGGTCATCAAATTTAGCCTGAATCTCATCTTCATCACCGAAAAGATAAGGATCATATGCGATGAAGATCTGACAGCAACCGGTGCAGCTTCCGCGACCTTCCCGGTCCAGATCGGCGCCGGTACGTCCGTTTGCCATAGCTGCAGCTGCCAGATCCAGTGCGATCGCCATTCCAGAGCCTTTCCAGTAACCGGTAGGAAGAATCCGTCCGCTGGCTTCAATTGCACCCGGATCACTGGTCAGATTACCATCCTTATCAAAGCCGCCCGGATATGGAAGCTGTTTTCCGGCAAGTCTGTATACGCCAAGTTTTCCATAAGCATACTGACTCATAGCCATATCCAGAACAATCGGTCCGTTCTTGCGTGGGATTGCAATGCAGAAAGGATTGTTTCCTACACCGGGAGCCTTTGACCCCCACATTGGCATACAGCTTTCTGTGTTAGTCCAGCTGATTCCGATAAAGCCGGCCTGTGCAGCCTGCCATGCGTAAGAACCGCCGCGCATCCAGTGGGTTGTATTCTTGAGAGCAACACAGCCAATGCCGTGTACTTTTGCAAGCTCTACTGCCCGATCCATACAGAAAGTTGCATTCAATACACCGATACCCAGATGTCCGTCATAATTTTCCACCGCTCCCTTTGCACCCGTCAGCTCAGGCTCAGCGTTGATATCAACCCAGCCCTTCTGTACATATTCTGCAAAACGCGGAACTCGGTTTAAGCCATGACTTTCAATTCCTTCCAGGCTGCTTTCAGTGTGGATCTCGGCACATTGCTCTGCTTTTTTCTCGGAAAGACCAAGATTAAGGAATACCTGTTTTACAGTAGGCTTCACAGTTTCATACGGTACACGAATACTCATTTTTCTTCTCCTTTTTTATTAATGTAGTACTCTCAGAGCATCAATTGACGGATTTGGATCCTACAGCCAAAACTGCAATATAGAAAATCTCCGAAAGTACTCAGATTCAGTATGTAATTCTTATCGGTTCTGTGATACAATAAAACTTGTCAGGAGTGTTCGCGAACTAATATATTACTATACTACGATGTTATAAGAGTAGCACATATAGAGAAGAAATGCAAGTAGCGTTTTGCCCATATTTTACGTTATAATTTAAGCATATTTCCGAAAAACAAAGGATTGCATATTTACTGGATAATTGATATATTAGTCATAGATGCGTACCAGACAGTGCGAGAGAGAACATTAAAAAGAGAACATTAAAAAAGGAGGGAACTTTTTATGGATCTTCTGATCCTGCCCAAAAAGGAAAACGAAAATAACAGCAGCTATGCCTGCCGCATCCTGCGTACTAATATCATGAATCTCAGACTGAAACCGGGAGAAGTGCTGAATGAATCTATACTTACCAAACTTCTAAACATGAGCCGGACACCGGTCCATGAGGCAATCACTGCTTTACATAATGAATGGCTGATTGATATTTATCCACAGAAAGGTACACGGGTCAGCTGCATCGACCCTATGCTTGTAAAGGAAGGGTATTGTGCCAGACTTTTACTGGAGTCGGATATTTTAAAGACCAGTGCAGGAAACATCAGACGAGATGATGTGCAGAACATGCTAAACTGTGTACGTGCAATGGATGAGGTTCAGGGGGATCTGCCTGAAAGCGTAGAAACGATCATTGGATTGGATGATGAGTTTCACCGGATGATGTATTTTTATGCAGGCAGATGCCACACCTGGCTGGCTATAAGGGGGCTCGTATCCCATTATGACAGACTGCGGTATCTGGATGCCATAGATGGAGAACTTGATCGTGAAAAAGTGAAGAAGCAGCATCGGGAATTTTGCGATTATCTGTTGATGGGACTTCCGGAAGGGGTAGATCCGCAGCTTAAGGTCAGAGAGCATTTAAACAGTTTTCGGGGGAATCTGTTGGACAAAATAGGAAGACATCCTGATTATTTTAATTTGAATTAGCATATGGGCTTAAAAATAACCGACCTGATCACGCATAAGAGCGGATCAGTCGGTTATTTTTAAATGGTACACATGAATCTGCCTACTGCGTGATCAGACCAGTTACTTAAGAAACTATGTATTAGCCAAATAAGCCCCAATGCTTCACGGGGTGAGCCGGGGCGGTGCAGGCATCCAGAAGATAGTTATAGACCTGTTCCATAGCCTGAGGCTGCACCCATTTTAATTTATCACGAAAGCCGCCGTGCATCGTAGTGGAAACTTCCATTTGACCGATGATCATATGAAACTCCGGCGTGCGTCCAAGCAGGCCACTGCCCTGTGCTGCCAATGAAACCAGATATTTCGTATCCCACTGCGGCATAATAGCAATACTTAAAACCGGCTGATGGCGGGTGGAAAAGCAGACATCATCACTTTCGGGAAGGTAGGAAACCATCTGAGCGGAGTGTGCAGCAAGGCGTTTTTTGTCACAAAATGGTCTGGCACCTGGCTTTTTTTCGCTCCCTCGGGAATAGACAGTTATGGTATCTCCGTAACCGCACATATCGAGATTGACTACCACCGAATTTTTGCCGGGACGTTGTGCCTGAAACAGTTTAGCTCCGCTGTGTCCGTTTTCTTCCCCGTCAAGAAATGCAAAATCTGCCGGTATATTTCGACTGGCAAGTTCCTTGGCCAGATCGATCAGGATGCAGAGAGCAGCAGCATTATCATTTGCTCCCTCGCTGCCCGGATGTGCATCATAGTGGGCGCAAAAAAGAGGACAGAGCGTACCTGTTGGATCATTCAGAAGAAAATTGCATACGGGGGCATTTTTTTCACCTGCCTCTTGCTGTTGGATTACAGGAGCCAGCCCTTCTTCAGAAAGGATCCTCCAAAGTGCATCCTTACGATTTTGAGGATCTGATTGTGCCAGGCTTGCTAAATGTCTTTCTATCTTCATAGTGTAGTTCCTTCCAAAGTGTTAGATGTGGGCAGGTTGACTGCGAAGGATTAAAACGTTATATAGCACAAGAAGTCTTAATGGCAACTGTCTAAGGCTACTTTAATGACGATCTTGCGGATCTGAGCGGGCTGTGAGCCAACCTGAATTGCCGGAATATGTACATCCCATGGGAAAAACATAGCATAACTGCCGGGTTGCATTTCAATTACGCCTTCTCTTGCAGATGGATTATTTTTATAAAAACAAATGTCACGGGGGGTATCCAGAAGGTTCTCATCGATTTCATTGTCTCCGAGGTCAGGATACCAACCGATACGCTCCGGTCCGCCTGCAGCAAGAAACTGTACATCAATGTATCGACGGTGACATTCGGGACGCAGGTTTTCTCGGGGGGCAGTGTTCTGGTCGATGACCTGAAGGATCATATTATCGCCGTCCAAAGAAAATTTCCCCGGTTCGTGGGATGCAAGATCCGTTTCCTTTAAAAAACGAACAGCACGCTGCAATGGTTCCGGCAGTAAGTCCGGAATGCTTTTTTCATAAATATTTCCTGATATCATAATTTTCTCCAATCTGACTTTTACTATGGTATATTATGGTGATGTAACTGTAAGATGTTTACTGCATGGAGGTCACACCGCCGTCTACCTTAAGTGTGACTCCGGTGATGAATTCAGCCCCCTCACTGCACAAAAAGAGAGCAGCGGCAGCCATATCACGTCCGGTGCCAAGACGCCCCATTGGAATGCGGCGTACTAAAGAATCATGAAATTCTTTATTTGCAAGTCGATCTGCATTGATGGGCGTTATGACAAAAGTAGGAGCAATCGCATTGACTGTAATGCCGAATTTTGCCCATTCACAGCCTAATTGCGAGGTGTACATATTGATAGCACCTTTGCTGGCACAGTACGCTGCATAATCCCGGTCAGTTCCCAGAAAAGCCTTGGCTGAGGAAAGATTGACGATACGGCCCTTATGGGCGGGGATCATAAAACGGCCGGCAGCCATTTTGCTGACCAGATGAGTTCCTGTCACATTAAGTGACATGACTTTTTCAAAGCTGGCCTGATCATAATCCTCAGCATGTTTTAAAAGGTTCATACCGGCACTGTTGATCAGAAGAGTGGCAGGTCCAAGTTCTTTTTCAATGATATCCCCCATTTTTTCAACTTCCGATTCCTTTGTAATATCACAGTAAATGGGAAGATAACGTCTCCCTTCCTGTTCGGCCAGTTTTGCAAGATCCGGGGCACTTTGAGGGTGACGGCTGCATACAGCTACATCTACCCCGTTTTGTAAAAAAGCCTGGGCAATTGCATGACCAAGACCGCTTGTACCACCTGTGATGAGAGCAACCTGTCCGGCAGGGCGAAACATATTTTTCATATTTCCTTCCATGATCGATCATCCCTTTCTTGTAAATGTTCTCACAGAGTCTTTCTGCCTTTGTTCAGAAAAGGCTTTCCTGCAGAGAGGAAAGCCTTATTTCATAAAATCTGTGATTATTCAGTAAAGCCTGGAAGACCTTCAATCGCATATACACGTACAGGACAAGAATCAAGGCCGATCATAGGAATCGGAGAGTAGCTGATAAAGAATACATCGCTCTTTAACTGATCCAGATTCTCCAGTACTTCAAGGAATGTACAGTTCTGTGCCATCAGGATATCATGGAAAGGTTTAACATTACGTACGTCACCTTCAATCGCAACGCCGTCACCAAAACCAACGCACTGTACCTTATGGTCAGCCAGCCACTGTGCCATATCTGCACCTACCTGAAGACGATGGTCGGTAGGACCGCCGGTCAGGCTGGTAAAAGGAGGAATCTTATGAGGACTGTCAAGGATTACGGTGTCGCCCGGTTTTACACGGTCACCCATAGCAGCTTCCAGATCAGCTGCAGTGATCTGGTGATCCTCAGGCAAATCTAATGTTACATAAATTCCTCTACCCATAAACTGATCCAATGGCAGTTCAGCAACGCTTGGCCAGTCATTGTCATGATGATAAGGGCATTCGCAGTGAGTACCAAGATGGCTTCCGATATCTACATTGGTGTGAAAATCCGGCACATCTCCGCCGGTGTTGAAACGCCACAGGTTGCAGCGACGGGATTCGGTACTTGGATCTAATACTTTTGTAAGGTCAACAATTCTTAAATTACCCTTCTGGTATACTTTTGGCGGAAGCTGATCCTTTGGCACGGTCTTCGGCTTTCCTGCTACCCAGTCATAAGTAAGCGGTTGTTCTGACATAATAAATTCCTCCTTAAGCAATTCGTTATTAAGTATTTTGCGGCATAAAAACAGCTGCCTTTTATCTTTCAGACCGGTACAAACCGGTGCGAAATTCGTTATTTGGAACGATTTTCCATGGCATGAATCAATTCAACCAGAAAATCGTGGCTCGGAGTAGGAACACCGGCTTTTTTTCCGGCGCGTACAATACTTCCGCTGATGGTATCCACTTCGCTGCGGCGGCCATCGCGAAGATCTGCATAAATACTGGTGAGTCCCTGAGGAGAACGGTCACAGACTCCCTTTACCTCGGCAACCTTTTCATCATAATCAAAATCCATACCAAGTGCGGCTGCCACATCTACTGCCTCACGGATCAGTCGGCAGCACAAGGTCCATGCATGCTCGTCAGAAGAGATATATCCAAGAGGTACCTGGAGTGCACCGGTCAGGGCGCTGGCAGAGACATTGGTAAACATCTTATTCCAGATGATCTTCTGGACGTTTTCTAACACGTCCGCTTCCAGACCGCACTCGTTGAATGCATCTGCAAACTTCTGAAGGCGGGAAGAATCACCGGTCACACAACCCATATGTGTCAGTCCGCTGCCTCCATGTTTTGTGATTCCAAGCCCGGCTACACTTGCATTGTGCTGAGTGGTACCTATGATAATATGATCTTCCGGAACGAATTTACGTAGCATGTCCTCATGACCGCTTCCGTTCTGAAGAGTCATCAGATAAGTGTCAGGTCCGATGATACCTTTATTATTATTTAAAGCTCCTTCACTGAACATAGCCTTCACAAATACAACGATCAAGTCCACAGGCGCCATCCCTTCGGTAGAAATCACAGCATGAGGATGAAATATATTGGAAGTTCCGTCAGGTTCCTGAACTTCCAGACCGTCTGCATTTACCTTCTCAACCAAGGCCGGGTTCACATCAATAACGGTCACCTCGTGCTTACGACTCAAATAAGAGCTGTAAAGACCTCCCATGGCACCGGAACCAAGAACTGCAATTTTCATAAACAATAATCTCCTTTCAGAACTAGAAGTCAACATATGATATAAGAAAAGAAATCAACAGTCATAAGAGACTGCAGAATATGTTGTACAACTTGCATGAGGTAAGTATAGCTTAAAAAACAAAAAAAAGCAATATTTACTTGATATATCAGTTGAAAAAGATGGATCGGACGACCGCTTTCTGTGTTGTTTGTGTTAAAAACAGCCGCAACTTGAAAAAAAACTGTGAAATCTGTTGCAAAAAATACGATAATATGTTAAATTTATTGCGACGTTATGTGAGTGTTGATATTTCAATCCGATGGGGGACGGATAAAACTATATTGCTCGAGGCGCAATAACATGTGCCGCATGTGTGATATATCAGCTGTATGAGGATGACCGTATCTTTGAGATGTGATCTTATGCGGATCGAAATATCAGAAAAACAGAGGAAAGGAAGGAGTGAAGACTACTGATTTTTTAAACTCACGCAAATGTAAAATTGAATAATGAAAAATGAAAAAGTGTAAAGAGAGAAAGGAGATTACCATGGAATATTTAGTTGGTATTTTGCTGCTCCTCACGTTCTTTGGCCTGGCTTATTACTGTGTTAAAGGCCACAACCTGATGATCGGCTTCCTCATTATTACAATTGTCTGGACTGTATTGTCTTTCTTAGGATCTGCTTTTGCAACACCGGAGTTCCTTGCAAACACCGCATTCTACAGCAACGGTGAGCCGGTTAAAGCAATCGCTATCTTAAATAAGATTTACCAGTCTGCTCCGGAAGGATGGGGCACAACCCTTGTAAATGTGTGCTGGGGTGCTTGGTTTGGCCGTGTGCTGATCGAGACCGGCATTGCATCTACACTGATCCGTAAGACGGTAGAACTTGGCGGAGACAAGCCAATCATTACTCTGACACTGTTAAATATCGTTACAGCGATCATCTTTACCGCCATGACCGGTGCAGGCCCTGTTATTGCGATCGGTGTCATCGTTCTTCCAATCCTGATGTCCTTAGGTATTCCGAAAGCAATCGCAATGTTCAGCTTTATGGAATCTGTTGCAGCAGGTATCTATCTGAACCCTGTTAACTTTGCACAGTATCGTGCATTTTTTATCGGTACAGATGAGCTGCCGGCATTTACTCTTAGCTGGTATGCAGCTAAATGGGGTTATTTTGCTGTTATAATTTCTCTGGTTGTAACCACTGTTCTGGCAGGTTTCTTCTTAAGTAAGAGTAAGACAAGCCATGCATGGGCTGCACAGTCCAGAGGTTCTGAACAGAAGGATGCACCAATCTACACTTTGCTGCTTCCGATTGTTCCGGTTGTACTTAAAATCTGGCTTGACTTTTCTGTTATCGGCGGCTTTGTTATCGCCGGTTTCCTGGCACTGTTTTTATGCGGAAAGCTGAAAGGTACTTTCAAAGAGAACTGTCAGCTTGTCAACAAACTGTACTATGATGGTGTTGTGGATACTGCTCCGTTAGTAGGCTTCCTGCTGACACTGCCTATGTTCAACTCTGTAGCATCCTACGCTTCACCGTTTTTCAAGGTGATCCTGGGACCGGTTATGCCTAAGAATGAGCTGATTGTTTGTGTGCTTTTTGCAGTTCTGATCGGTCTTGGTCTGTTCCGTGGACCTATGACACTGGTGGGCTGTGGTGCTGCAACTCTGGGCGTGCTTAGAGGCGTTGCAAGCTTTTCTATCCCGTTCCTGTACTGCGTATTTGCTATTCCTACAATCACTGTAAATATCGGTTCATGTATTACTCAGTCATGGGTAGCTTGGGGTCTTGCGTATACAAAGGTTGAATCTAAGGATTATTTAAAGCTGTCTATTCCTTGTGCATACATTGCAGGTATCCTTTTATATGTTTTAACATTTGTTATGATGGGAGGTCTGGGTGCCGAGTGGTTCATGTAATGGGATCATTCAGGTAAACGAGATCGGAAAATGAGAGATGCCGCTGCCGGATCCGATGGCGGCGGCGTCTTTTAAATTGAAAGTTATATCACAGGAAACTGAAAATTAGGAGGAGAATGAAATGGCAGAACATCGCGCTGTTCGTATGGGTATCGACGTTGGAGGTACATACACTAAATGCGTAGCAATGGACAACCTGACACATGAGATCATCGGAAAGAATGAAGTAAAAACAACCCATGATGATAAGTCAGGCGTTGCTGCAGGTGTTGTACAGTCCTTCAAGAACTGTATGCGAGAGAATAATATTTCACCGGAGGATGTTGTATTCGTAGCGCATTCCACTACGCAGGCAACGAATGCATTTATTGAAGGTGATGTGGCAAATGTAGGTGTGATCGGAGTTGCAGGCGGCGGTCTGGAAGGTTTCCTTGCGAAACGACAGCTGAAATTAAAGGATATTGTACTGGACGAGAAAGTCGGACGTAAGATTACCGTACACAATGAGTTTATCAAAAAGAAAGAGTTAACAGATGCAAATATCAACGCTGCGATCAAGAACCTGGTGGGAGAAGGTGCTCAGGTTATTGTGGCATCCATGGCGTTTGGGGTTGATAACATGTCCGGAGAAGTACAGATCCATGATCGGGCAGAAGAACAGGGACTTCCGGTTTCTATGGCTTCTGATATCACAAAGCTGTATGGTCTGACCCGCCGTACACGTACTGCTGCGATCAATGCATCCATTCTTCCTAAGATGATGGCAACTGCAAATGCTACAGAAAGTTCTGTACGTGAAGCCGGTGTAACGGTTCCTCTTATGATCATGAGAGGTGACGGTGGTGTTATGGAGATTGGTGAGATGCGTAAGCGTCCGATCCTGACAGCTCTTTCCGGCCCTGCTGCGTCTGTTATGGGTTCTCTTATGTACCTGCGTGCTTCTAATGCGATCTATTTTGAAGTAGGAGGAACTACCACAAATATTGGTGTTATTAAGAATGGACGTCCTGGTGTAGATTATGCACAGATCGGCGGACATGATACCTATATTAACTCCCTGGATGTGCGTATCCTTGGCTGCGCAGGCGGTTCCATGGTACGTATCAATGATCATGGCGTAGAGGATGTGGGCCCGCGTTCTGCACATATCGCAGGCTGTGAATATGCCTGCTTTACTCCGGAAGAGGAGATCGATGCAGGACCTCTTACAATCGAAATGCTCAGCCCGAAGCCTGGAGATCCTTCTGACTATGTAGCTATTAAGCTGGCCAGCGGAAAACGTATCTGTTTTACTAATACAGATGCAGCAAACGTACTGGGACTGATCGATGAGAAGTATTTTGCTCACGGCAATGCAAGTGCAGCACGTAAGTGTATGCAGCCGGTTGCAGATAAACTGGGAATCACAGTTGAAGAACTGGCAACTCAGATTCTTGATAAGGATTTTGAAAAGGTTAATGCCTGCATCAACGCTCTGGCTGAGAAATATCAGCTTGACCATGATGCAATGAAGCTGGTAGGCTGCGGCGGCGGAGCTGCTTCACTGGTTCCTTATTGTGCAAAGAAGATGGGTCTGCAGTATTCTATTCCGGAAAATGCAGAAGTTATTTCATCCATCGGTGTTGCTCTTTCCATGGTACGTGACGTAGTAGAACGTGTGATCCCGAATCCGACTCAGGAAGATATTAAGGAGTTAAAGAAAGAGGCGATCGATGCGGCAATCGGTTCTGGTGCTTCTCCTGATACAGTTGAGGTTCACATTGAGATTGATAACCAGACCGGTAAAGTAACAGCGATTGCAACCGGATCTACAGAGGTTAAAACAACGGATCTGCTTAAGGAATGCGATGCAGCAGAAGCAGAGCAGTTGGCAAGAGAGGACTTTGGTGCTAAGGTACAGAATATCCATCTGGCAGAAAAGACGGATAAATTCTATGTATTTGCCGGAGAAATGGGTGATAAAAAGCCAATCCGTATTGTAGATACAAAGGGCTTTATCAAGGTACAATGCTCTGATGCAGAGACCGTAAAGGTGAAAGTAAAGGACTACAAGGAAGCAGTCGAGGATATGTGGAAAGAACTGGCTGTGTTCAAGACAGATACCGTTTTGCGTCCGGATTATTTTATTTGTGTAGGTCCTCGTGTATGCGATTATTCCGCTGTTGATCTGGATCAGGTAATGCTGTTGATGGATCTTGATATTATGGATCGTGAGCCGGATGAAGAAATCCTGATCGTAGCTTCTATTAATGATGTACGTTAAGGATGCCAGGGAGCAACCGGTGAAAAACAATTAAAAAGCTATAAATTGAGAAACGGCTCTGCGCTTTGCAGAGTCGTTTTTGGAAAGTGAGAAAGGAATGACAAAAGACAGTCTGAAAGAATGGGTAAAGCCCATTGCAGATGGATTATTTGGCAAACAGCGCACAAGCTTTGGAGAAATGCCTCATTATACAGTGCGGCCCGTAGGGATGATCGTTGAAGATCTGTGCAAGATCAAGGAAGAGGAGTGGGGGCTGTATGCTTTCTCCAGAGAGCCTCTTAATGGTAAGTTTACAGATGATCAGCGTATGGAACTAACGCAGCAGGCCATCGCTTGTGGAAGGGAATATGCCATGAAAGTAGTATCGGAATACAAAACCAGAGATCCCAAAGTGCTGGCTGAAAAGCTGGGGTTGGTGGTTGATTACCCAGAGGTTCCGCAAAATGCTTCCCGCGTCCTGTTTGCAGAATTTCGGGAACCGCGAACCATCCATATTTATATGGACGGAGTTCGTAAGGGGGAAGCATTGTTTGATGAACCGGGGGTGAAAGAAGCATTAGGGAGCCCGGATATAAGCCGTCTGCTTCTTGGGCATGAATTGTTCCATTATATAGAGGAAAAGCATAAGAAAGAAATATGGACCCGTAAATATAAAATTGAACTTTGGCGCAAGCCATTCCACAACCGCTCAGGAGTGATCGTACTTGGCGAGATTGCAGCTATGGCTTTTACAAAAGCTTTAAATCAACTGTCACATTCTCCCTATGTTTATGATGCATATCTGGTATATGGATATTCACCGGAAACAGCCAGCGGTCTTTACGAAGAAATGATGGAAAGAAGCAAAAGAACGCCGCGTCTGCCTGATAAACAGTAATGTCAGACCCTTTTTTTTACATTCAGGCCGACCTTCCGGTAATAAATAACCAGCAAGACACTGCATAACACCCATCCGAAAGGATAACCAAGGGCGGTAGCAGTAATACTATTAAAAAATCTGGAAATAAAATACAGATAGATCTGACGGAAGACGATAAAGCTTCCCATCATAATGACCATAGGGGTGACGGAGTTTCCGGCGCCCCTTAGTGCGTTTGCGAAGATCTGGTTGAAGCTGATGGCCAGATAGAATGGCATCATCAGGCGGATAAAGTGGACGCCGTAGGTCAGTACATCTGGTTCATTGGTGAAAAGAGAAGCTAAAAATGGTGCAAAAATGATCACAGGTGCCATAAGGATCAGGGCAGTTGCAATGGAAAGAAGCAATGCCACAGTAGTTCCTTTTCTGGCCCGTTTCATATTATCAGCGCCTAGATTCTGACCTACAAAAGTAGTGACGGCTAGACCGAGACTCTGGATAGGCAGCAGGCAGAACTTGTCCAGCTTTCCGTAAGTGGTCCAACCGGCCATACAGGAGGAGCCGAAATGGTTGATATAAGATTGTACAAATACATTGGAAAATGAAGTAACTGCAATCTGCAGTCCTGCGGGAAAACCTATACGGAAAATAGACATGGCAGTTCCTTTATGGATATGCAGGTCTTTCCATACCAGTCTGTATGAG
>CAVDQU010000017.1:0-9787 GCA_963611035.1 Agathobaculum sp. | reverse complement strand
GCTTTTTTCCAGTGTAAGAATCACAAGGACCAGTACAGCGGAAATCCACTGAGAAAGGATGGTAGCATAGGCGACGCCTTCTACACCGGCGTGGAAAACAATAACGAACAGCAGGTCAAAGAAGACATTGCCAAGAGCGCAGACCATAAGGATGTATAAAGGCCGTCTGGAGTCCCCGACAGCACGGAGAATACCGGATCCCATATTGTAGATCATCAGACCGGATACACCGGCAAAATAAATGCGAAGATACTGGGATGCTTCCGGGAGCACATCATCAGGAGTATCCATTAAACTGAGAAATACTGGGGATAAAACCAGACCAGCAATGGTAAAGATTACGGACAATACAAAAGTCAGCGCTATGGTAGTATGTACAGCGCGGTGGAGGGATTTATCGTTTCCGCTGCCAAAGCTGTGGGCGATGACAACGCCTGCACCGGTAGAAAGTCCGGTAAAGAATCCGATAATGGTATTGATGATACAGTCAGTGGAACCAACCGCTGCCAGCGCTGTTTTACTGACAAAATTTCCCACAACGATACTGTCAACTGTATTATAAAACTGTTGGAACAGGTTGCCTGCGAAGAGTGGGAGAGCAAACATGATAAGAAGCTTTGTGATATTGCCTTCGGTCATTTTCTGGCTTTTGGATGATGGAGTGGAAGACATGGCGGGGGATTCCTTTCTTTTGTATTTAACTTATTTCTTTCTATGATCTAGTATAACATAAATTAGTCCGAAAAAATCAGTTCTGGAAAAATCTTTATTTCTATGCTATGATTACCCCGATACAATTTTGAAAAAAATAAAACAGCAGATAAAAGAAAGGTGTGGTCATCATGTATAAATGCTGTATATTTGACCTGGATGGGACACTGGTAAATTCCATTTACGCTTTAAAACGGTCTGTAGACCTGACGCTGGACCATTTTGGACTGGGACCGATCTCCATTGAAGATACAAAACAGTTTGTGGGAGATGGCTATAAAAAACTGGTGGAACGTTCCCTGATGGCATATGGAGATAAAGAACTGACTCATTATAAAGAAGCGCTGGATCTATATAATGAAATTTTTAAAGGCTGCTGTCTTTATAAACTGGAAGCTTATGAAGGTATCCCGCAGCTTCTGGCTTTTTTAAAGGAGCACAAAATCTTAGCTGCAGTGCTTTCAAATAAACCCCATCAAAGAACGCTTGACAGCGTTTTCCATGTATTTGAGAAGGATACCTTTGATAAGGTATACGGTGAGAGAGAAGCGTTGGGGATCCGCAAAAAACCGGCCCCTGACGGCGTAGTGGCGCTGATGGATGAACTGGGTCTTAAAAAAGAGGAATGCCTGTATCTGGGAGATACCAATACAGATATGGAAACAGGACAGGCAGCGCAGGTAGATACAGTAGGTGTGACCTGGGGCTTTCGCCCAAGAGAAGAACTGGAGGCATTTGCTCCAAAGCTTGTGGCAGATTCTCCTTTCCAGGTGATAGATTTTATAAAGGCAGAGAATCATATTGAATAACTTAAAGCTGAATCAATTAATGAACCAATTAAATAAGAAGAAAGACAATTGGAAAATACGTATTGTGAGTATTTTCCTCACGATATGTTGCATCGCCCTTTCTGGCTGTGGTGTCTCTGGTACAGCAGATCCGGCCGCTTTTTCTTCATCTGATGAAAAAGACTCACGCCCGTTGGTAGTGACCACTATTTTTCCATACTATGATTTTGTCCGCCAGATCGCAGGGGACAGAGTAAGACTGAAAATGGTTGTTCCAGCAGGAATGGACAGCCACTCCTTTGAACCCACACCGGCAGATATGATCACTATGCAGCAGGCAGACTTAATGGTGTGCAATGGCGGTGAGATGGAGCAGTGGGTGGAAAAAGTAGTAGCTTCCCTGGATACAGAGAACATGAAGGTACTGACTATGATGGACTATGTAGACGTGCTGGAAGAAGAGATCATAGAAGGCATGGAAGATACAGAACATTCCCACGACGACCACGATCATGCCCATGAACATGAAGTTGCAGACCACGATCACGAAAATGAGGATCATGACCACACAGATGATGAGATAAAAACTCACGAGAATTTATCTCAGACAACCTTCGACGATCACGATGGACATGAAATGGATATTGAATACGATGAACACATCTGGACTTCACCTGCCAATGCCATGAAATTGGTGGAAGTGATCACAGAAACTTTAAAAGAAGTATCTCCAGAGAATGCTTCTTATTTTGAAGAAAATAAAAACAGTTATGAAAAAGAACTGAAAAGTCTGGACGATGAGTTTAAGGATATCGTTGCAAATGGACGTCACCGTATGATCGTGGTAGCGGACAAGTTTCCTTTCCGGTACTTTGCAGAAGAATATGATCTGTCTTACAGAGCTGCATTTTCCGGCTGCAGTACAGATACAGAGCCAAGTGCGAAGACCATTGCCTATCTCATCGACCGTATAAAGGAAAATCAGATCCGGGCAGTGTTTTATCTGGAGCTTTCCAGCCACAGAACGGCAGATATCATCAGTGAGGAAACAGGAGCAAAGCCACTTCTTCTTCATTCCTGCCATAATGTAACAAGAAGACAGTTTGATGAAGGCGTCACCTATCTGCAGCTGATGAAGCAGAATGCAAAAAATCTGCAGGAAGCACTTTCATAGGAGGAAAGAAATAAAAATGGAACCATTGATCAAATGTGAGCATGTTGATCTTGGATATGAGAATCAGGATGCGGTTATAAATGTAAATATGGAAGTCTGCCCTGGGGATTATCTGTGTATTGTAGGCGAAAATGGCTCTGGTAAAAGTACGCTGATCAAAGGACTTTTAGGCCTGTTAAAGCCCTCAGGCGGCAAACTGACCGTAGCAGAAGAACTGAAAACAACAGGGATCGGCTATCTGCCCCAGCAGACAGCAGCCCAGAAAGATTTCCCTGCTTCTGTTAAAGAAGTAGTCTTAAGCGGCTGTTTAAGCAGGAGAGGAAGACGACCTTTCTATTCAAAAACAGAAAAAGACATTGCAGCTGCCAATATGGAAAAGCTGGGTATCACCCAGTTAGCGGACCAGTGTTACAGAGAATTATCTGGCGGACAGCAGCAGAGAGTGCTGATCGCAAGAGCTCTTTGCGCTACCAGAGAGCTTCTTATTTTAGACGAACCGATCACCGGTCTGGATCCAATGGCGATCCAGGATTTTTATTCCATGATCCGCAAATTAAACAGGGAAGATAACGTAGCCATTATCATGGTATCCCATGACCTGAGAAATGCAGTAGAGGAAGCCAATAAGATCCTCCATCTTCAGAAACAGGTGCTTTTCTATGGTCCGGCCCACGATTATATGAACAGCAAGGCAGCAGGCCATTTCTTCCATGAAAAGGAACAGGGCGAATGCCTTCCTACGGCCGCCTGCCATATGGCTTCAAACGGGGATGGACTGGAAAACAACGAGCAGAAATGCTCTTGCGGTCATACCCATGCACACAACCATCAGAAGATAGAAGGAGGAAATATCCATGAACGTGCTTAGTGAAATGCTGTCTTATCCATTTATGGTGCGGGCATTATTTGGCGGTATGCTTGTGTCTTTGTGTGCCTCTCTTCTGGGAGTAAGCCTGGTGTTAAAACGCTATTCCATGATCGGTGACGGACTTTCCCATGTGTCCTTTGGCGCACTTTCCATTGCCCTGGCTATGGGCTGGTCACCATTAAAAGTATCCATTCCGGTAGTTGTGCTGGCGGCCTTTTTTCTTCTTCGCATTACAGAAAACAGCCGGATCAAAAGCGATGCAGCTATCGCCATGATCTCCGCCAGCTCTCTGGCTATCGGCATTATCGTTACGTCCCTGACAACAGGAATGACTACAGATGTCAGCAGTTATATGTTTGGAAGCATCTTAGCCATGACCAAAGAAGACGTGGCCTTATCAGCAGTATTGTGCATCATTGTACTGGGCCTGTTTGTGCTTTGCTACAACCAGGTATTTGCCGTTACCTTTGATGAGAACTTTGCAAAAGCAACCGGTGTCAATGTAGGTGCCTATAATATGCTCATTTCCGTGCTTACTGCTGTAACTATCGTTCTTGGCATGCGCATGATGGGAGCCATGCTGATCTCAAGCCTTGTGATCTTCCCGTGCCTTACTTCCATGCGTGTGTTTAAAAGTTTCACCAGCGTGGTGATCTCTTCCGGGATCCTTTCCCTGGTATGCTTCCTGCTGGGAATGATGGCATCCTACCAGTTTTCCACACCAGCAGGCGCCAGTGTGGTAGTTGTAAATCTCATTGCTTTCGGCCTGTTTTCCATGTGGCAGGTATTAGGAAAGAAACGGTAAAAAACACGAAATCGATCCGAAACCAACACAAAAACAGGCGTTAATGAGAAAGCGGGACCCATTACTTGACATTAGGGTCAGGTTGTGCCAAAATATCTAATTGACAGATTGAACAAACGGGATCATAAGATCCCATTGCAAAATGCTTTTCTAAAATAATAAAGCATTCAATAAAGAAAGAAGGAACATACGATGACAAAGATCGATATTATTTCCGGTTTCCTTGGAGCTGGAAAAACTACTTTTATTAAGAAACTTTTACAGGAGGCTATTTCCGGTGAGCAGGTAGTCCTCATTGAAAATGAATTTGGCGAGATCGGTATTGACGGTGGATTTTTAAAGGATTCCGGCATTGAGATCCGTGAAATGAACTCCGGCTGTATCTGCTGCTCCTTAGTAGGTGATTTCGGAAAATCCTTATCTGAAGTACTGACCAAGTACAAACCAGACCGTATCATTATCGAGCCATCAGGCGTTGGCAAGCTTTCTGACGTTATGAAGGCTGTTATTGATGTATCTGCAGATATGGACGTTGCATTAAATAGCGCTGTTACCATTGTAGATGCTGCAAAGTGCAAAATGTATATGAAGAACTTCGGTGAATTCTTCAACAACCAGATTGAAAATGCAGGAACTGTTGTACTCAGCCGTACAGATATTACAGATGCTGCAAAGATCCAGAAGGATGTTGAGATGATCCGCGAGAAGAATCCAAAAGCTGCTATTGTTACCACTCCATTAGCAGAGCTGGGCGGAAGCCAGCTTCTTGAGATCATTGAGAAGAGAGATACCATGTTAGATGACCTGTTAGAGGAAGTAAGAGAGAGCCATCATCACCATGACGATGACGACGATGATTGCTGCTGCGGTCACGATCATGACCATGAACACCATCACCACCATGATCACGACAATGATGACGAGTGCTGCTGTGGCCACGACCACGATCATGAGCATCATCACCATGACCATGATGAGGAAGAAGAGCATGAGCATCACCATCACGACCATGATGAGGAAGAACATGAACATCACCATCATCATGACCACGACGATGACTGCTGCTGCGGCCATGACCATGATCACGAGCATCATCATCACCACCATGCAGACGAAGTATTCACCAGTTGGGGTATGGAGACCATCGTTCCTGTAACAAAGGATCAGCTGGAAGATATCTTAAAGCGTCTGGCAGAGACCAAAGAATTTGGCGATGTTTTAAGAGCAAAGGGAATGCTTCCTACAGAGAATCCTGGCGAGTGGCTGTACTTTGACCTGGTACCAGAGCAGTATGAGATCCGTGACGGAAAGCCAGATTACACTGGTAAGGTTTGCGTGATCGGCGCCAGCCTGAAGGAAGAAGAATTAAACAAAGTATTCGGAAGAGGCTAATGAGGTTTTAGAATGGGAAATAACGAGATAGATGACGATGTAATGCCCGTATTTCTGATCAATGGTTTTCTGGAAGCTGGAAAGACCCAGTTCCTGGAATTTACCATGGACCAGGAATACTTCCAGACAGAAGGAAAGACACTTCTGATCGTCTGCGAAGAAGGGGATACAGAATATGATGAAAAGAAGTTAAAGAAGCATCAGACAGCTGTTGTATACGTAGATGAGCTTTCCAAACTGACACCAGCTTACTTAAATGAGCTGGAAGTGATCTACCGCCCGGAGCGTGTGCTTTTAGAGTGGAACGGTATGTGGAACCAGGATGAGCTGAAACTGCCAGATGACTGGAACATTTACCAGCAGATCACCATTATCGATGGTTCTACCTTTGATCTGTATATCCAGAACATGAAGCCGCTCCTTGGAGCTATGCTTCGTAACTCCGAGCTGGTTATTGTAAATCGCTGTGACGGCATTGCAGACGAGAAGCTGACTTCTTACCGCCGCACCATCCGCGCCATGAGCCGTGAAAGCGAGATCGTTCTGGAAGATAAAAACGGTGAGATCGAGCAGGCAACTCTGGAAGAAGATCTTCCATACGATATCAATGCAGATGTAATTGAGATCAAACCTGCAGATTACGGTATCTGGTATATCGACTGTATGGATCAGCCGGAGCGCTACAAAGGAAAGACCGTTGAATTTACAGCAATGATATTAAAAAGCCCCAAATTCCCAAAAGGACAGTTTGTTCCGGGACGTATGGCTATGACCTGCTGTGAAGCAGATATGACATTCTTAGGCTTCATGTGCAAATGGAAAGACGCAGAAAAATACAAGACCAAAGAATGGGTAAAGGTACGCGCCAAAGTCGGCATAGAATACCAGAGAGACTACCACGGCGAAGGACCTGTCCTTTACGCTGAAAATGTGGAAAAAGCCGCTGAAATCAAGGATATCGTGCAGTTCTAAAGATGTTCTTGTGATTGACACAAAAACAAAACTCTGATATAGTTATTGATTGTACGAAAGTGAGAGGATGAAAGGCCTGCATGTGCGTGCCGTTTTCACCTCTCATTTTCTTGCTATTGCATGTTGAAAAGCTAAGGCCCATATTCCTGCGGAACTTAGAGAAAATATAGAAAAGAAAATAGAAATGAGGATATTAACAATTAATGGATGTAACAAAATTTGAAGAATTACAGTTAGATGACCGTATCATAAGAGCCATTACAGAGATGGGCTTCGAAGAAGCTTCCCCCATCCAGGCTCAGGCAATCCCTGTCGTATTAGAAGGCAGAGATATGATCGGTCAGGCCCAGACAGGTACAGGAAAAACCGCCGCTTTCGGCCTTCCTTTGCTGCAGAAAGTGGACCCGAAAGTAAAAAAACTTCAGGCCGTTGTCCTTCTTCCAACCAGAGAGCTTGCAATCCAGGTAGCCGAAGAACTGCGCCGCTTTGCCAAGTTCATGCACGGCATAAAGGTTCTGCCTGTATACGGCGGTCAGGACATTGTACGCCAGATCCGTGCTTTAAAAGACGGCACCCAGATCGTAGTAGGAACTCCAGGCCGTGTTATGGACCATATGCGCCGTAAGACCGTAAAAATGGACCATGTACATACCGTTGTATTAGACGAAGCAGACGAAATGTTAAACATGGGCTTCTTAGAGGATATGGAAACGATCTTAAGCCAGCTGCCGGAAGAACGCCAGACCCTGATGTTCTCCGCAACCATGCCTCAGGCCATTACAGACATTGCAAAGAAATTCCAGAAAGACCCGGTAACCGTCCGCGTGATCAAAAAAGAGCTGACCGTACCGAAAGTGACCCAGTATTACTATGAAGTAAAGCCAAAAAACAAAGTAGAGGTTATGTGCCGTCTGTTAGACATGTACTCTCCAAAGCTTTCTATCGTATTCTGCAACACCAAACGCCAGGTAGATGAACTGGTCCAGGCCCTTCAGGGAAGAGGTTACTTTGCAGAAGGACTTCACGGTGACTTAAAGCAGGTACAGCGTGACCGCGTTATGGAAAGCTTCAGAAATGGCCGTACCGATATCCTGATCGCTACAGACGTAGCAGCAAGAGGTATTGACGTAGGAAATGTAGAAGCTGTATTTAACTACGATATCCCACAGGATGATGAATATTATGTACACCGTATCGGCCGTACCGGAAGAGCAGGAAGAGAAGGAAAGGCATTCAGCCTGGTAGTTGGAAGAGAAGTTTACAAGCTCCGCGACATCCAGCGCTACTGCAAAACCAAGATCATCCCTCAGGCCATCCCATCCTTAAATGACATTACCGAGATCAAGGCAGACAAGATCTTAGACCAGGTTCAGGACATTTTAAATGATTCAGATCTGACAAAGATGGTAAATATCATTGAAAAGAAGCTGATGGAAGACGATTATACCTCCTTAGATCTGGCTGCCGCTCTCTTAAAAATGAGCATGGGCGATGACAATGAAGATATCATTGATAACTATATGCCAGCAAGATCCTTAGACGATCTGGACAGCTATGGAAGAAATTCCAGAGGCAGAGACCGCGGCAGAAATAACAGCCGCCGCAAAGGCGCTACGGACCGTGCAGCCGTTGACTATGTATTAAATGGCGGTGAAGAGCGTATGGCGAGATTGTTTATCAACATCGGTAAATCCCAGCGCGTAACACCAGGAGATATCCTGGGAGCTGTTGCCGGTGAGTCTGGCATTCCAGGACGCCTGGTAGGAAGCATTGACATGTATGACGGTTATACCTTCGTAGATGTACCGGCTGAATATGCAGAAGATGTATTAAATGCCATGAGCCATGCCCGCATCAAAGGCAAACATATCCACGTAGAAAAAGCAAATTCCAAACGATAAAAGTAAAAATATCAAGAAGACACTCTGAAACATACCAGGGTGTCTTTACAATATGCAGGGAGTGATAAATTTGAAAGGAAAAAAAGCAGAAGCAGAAGTAAGGACCAACGTAATGAGGCTGTTAGACGCAGCAGGGATCCATTATGAAACAGGAACATATGAAGTAGATGAAAATGACCTTTCCGGCAGCCATGCTGCTGACCTCATGGGAATCGATCATGACCAGATGTATAAGACCCTTGTATTAAAAGGGGAGAAAAAAGGATATCTTGTATGCTGTATCCCGGTTGATGAAGAACTGGACTTAAAGAAAGTGGCAAAAGCAGCAGGAGAGAAGAAAGTAGAGATGATCCATGTAAAGGATTTGTTAGGGATCACCGGCTACATCCGCGGCGGCTGTTCACCTATTGGAATGAAGAAAAAATTCCCTACTTATATAGAAGAAACCGCCCAGTTATATGATACAATTATGGTAAGCGCAGGACAGAGAGGCGTACAGGTCACTGTAAGTCCGGAAGACCTGCGGGAATATGTAGACGGAATCTTTGTAGGACTTGTGTAGGTGGAAGCACTTTGGACAGGAAAGGAGATATGAGAGATGGAGAAAAAACAGGCAGTTATTACCTCAGACACCCTTACAAAAGAGCAGATACAAAAACTGGTATCAAAAGCCCTTGCAGGCATCAAAAATTCCTATGCCCCCTATTCCCATTTTCACGTATCTGCGGCCCTTCTCTGTGAAAACGGCAACGTATACACGGGAAATAACATAGAAAACGCCGCATATACCCCTTCTGTATGTGCAGAGCGCTGCGCCTTTTTCAAAGCAGTCAGCGAAGGAGAATGCAACTTTGCAGCCATTGCCCTTTGCGGCGGTTTAAATGGAGTGGTAAAAGACTACTGTGCCCCCTGCGGCGTCTGCCGCCAGGTCATGCAGGAATTCTGTAAGCCGGATTTTAAGATCATTATGGTAAAATCAGAAAAAGAGTGGAAAGAGTATACTCTGGCACAGCTTTTGCCAGAAGGTTTCGGGCCTGAGAATCTTGAATAAAATCAAGACATAAATACTAACAATATATAACAATATTAACTAAAAAAACAGGCTTGAAAAACATAAAATGTTGGGTTATAATAGCACCATAATAAATGAAGCACATGTGTGATTACCTGGGATGT
>CAVDQU010000016.1:0-30260 GCA_963611035.1 Agathobaculum sp. | reverse complement strand
CAAAAACTGCTATTTTTTTATGAAAAAAGTAGTGGTTTCACGTACTTAGGGCTAGCCGTCGCGCTAGCAACTTGGTACAATGTTAAAAAATGTGTATGGGGGCTGATCATATGAAAATATTAAACTTCGGTTCATTAAACATCGATTATGTATACAGCGTAGATCATTTCGTTCAAAAAGGAGAAACCATTTCTTCCAGCCAGATGAACATTTTCAGCGGCGGAAAAGGTTTAAACCAGTCTGTTGCCTTAGGACGCGCCGGGGCGCAGGTCTTCCATGCGGGCCGCATCGGAAAAGGGGGAGAATTTCTGGTAGAGCAGTTAAAAGAAGCGGGAGTGAACACAGATCTGGTGGTTTTAGATGAGACCTGTTCCACAGGACATGCCATTATCCAGAATGATACAGAAGGGGATAACTGCATTCTTCTCTATGGCGGTGCCAACCAGCGGATCACAAAGGAGCAGATCGACGCTACATTAGACCAGTTCGATGCAGGAGATTATTTAGTTTTACAGAATGAGATCAACAATATGCCTTATCTGATGGAAAAAGCGGCAGAAAAGCAGCTGAAGATCGTATTAAACCCGTCTCCTATGGATGAAAAAATAAAAGCGCTTCCTTTAGACAAGGTAACGCTGTTCTTTGTAAATGAGATCGAAGCAGCCCAGATCTTAGGGCAGAAAGAGCTGGAAAGTACAGAAAAAGCAGCAGAGGCTTTTCAGACTATGTTCCCCCAGGCTGCAGTAGTCCTTACTTTAGGTTCCCAGGGTTCTGTTTATATTGACAAAGACCAGGTGATCACCCAGAAATGTTATAAAGTAAAAGCAGTAGATACCACAGCAGCGGGCGACACCTTTACCGGCTTCTTTGTATCTGCCATCAGCAGCGGCAAAAGTCCAAAAGAGGCGCTGGACCTGGCCTCAAGAGCATCTGCTATTGCAGTGTCAAGGCCGGGAGCAGCGCCATCGGTGCCTGCTTTAAGTGAAGTTGAAAATTGGGAGTTTGCGGAGTAAGCAAAGTTACTTACATGCATCCACAAATGCCTGGAATAATTCCATAGCAGCCTCATCTCTGTCCCACAGATATTCCGGATGCCACTGTACTCCTAAGAAGAAATTAGGGTAATCTGGCATCTCAACAGCCTCGATAATACCGTCAGGAGCAACGGCAGAAACCACCAGTCCCGGTGCGGGAATATGGATACACTGATGATGGCTGCTGTTTACTGTAATCTGGGTCTCACCATGGCAGATAGACTGCAGCCGTGTATTTTCCGCAATATTGACTCTGTGGCATGGGATATTATAATAAAATGGCTGCTGGTGGGCGATAGGAAATTCACGCTCTGTCTGGGATGGGATATCCTGATACAGGCTTCCGCCAAGACCGACATTTAATACCTGAATGCCGCGGCAGATGCCGAAAATAGGTTTTCCAGCGTCCATAGCAGCTGTAAGAAGGCGAAATTCCAGATGATCTCTGGCAGCGGATATATTTCCACATTTTAAATGGGTATCTTCCCCAAAAAGAAATGGGTTAATATCCGGTCCGCCTGTAAAAAGGAAGCCGTCGCAAACGTCCATAAACTGCTGTATATCCTCATCGCTGCATTCCAGCGGAAGCAGGATAGGCAGTCCGCCTGCAGCAGCAAGGGCTTTTGGATAGGTAGGACGGAGGCTGGTATCATTGTTTTCTGTGTTGTGTGATGGTGTGATGCCGATGATAGGCTTTTTTTGTGTCATGGTTGAGGTCCTCTTATTTGAATGATACCAGGGTCAAAAGGTCTAAAATCCGACGCAAGCTTGCTTGCAGGAGGAGTTTTGACCTTGGGACCCGCCAAAAACATGAGTAAGAAGCCATTTTTTGAAGAAAAATGAGCGGATTACGAATGTTTTTAGAATTGCGAGAGTGCAAAGCACGTAGCAATTCGGTATCAGAGGGGTCAAAATACCTTTTGACCCCAACATCTTTGAAATAATATATTAAAAAAACCACAAAGCAAACGCTCTGTGGTTTTTCTTATGTAGCTTATAATTAGCCTTCGATAGCGCCGGTTGGACAGGCACCAGCACAAGTTCCGCACTCGATGCAGGAATCAGCGTCGATAACGTACTTGCCATCTCCCTCAGAGATTGCACCTACTGGACATTCGCCAGCACAGGTTCCGCAGCTTACACAACCATCAGTAATTACATATGCCATGATAAAATACCTCCTTATATATTTAGATGTTTTCGGAAAAACCCAAAAAACATCTCGCTTATTGTTCCTTTATTGTAAACGATTCCGAACAATTATTCAAGAGGAAAATAGCCTCTAAAGCTGTATAAATTGTACAAATTCAGGAGCAAAACGGTTAGTTAAAACTATCTAAAACGCCAGTAAATACAAGGGTTTTAGGGTTGTGGTCATAAAACCTACAAGAGAAATAGGCTTGCCAAAAAATCCAAAATGTATTATGCTGATAAAAGCGTATAGTTATTTTGCGTAAAGCTTATTAAATGTAAGGAGGAAATACACATGAAGATCGAAAAGACAATGCTGATCGGTGAACTGATCCACATGGATGAGCTGATCCCTCAGATGCTGATGGGTGCAGGAATGCACTGCCTTGGATGCCCGGCTTCTCAGGCTGAATCTCTGGAAGAGGCATGCATGGTTCATGGAATCGACGTTGATGATCTGGTTTCCAAGATGAATGAGATCCTGGCTGACAGATAATATCGACTATTAGAGAACATGTAAGGGCATTTGCCCATTGTAAATACCGTCTGCTGTAAAGTAAGCTAAAAGTACTTTGCAGCAGGCGGTTTTTGCGTATATAAGACGATTTATGTGAAATGAACTCTTGACAGGAGAGGTATAACTTAGTATATTGAGTAATATATTAGTATATTTTAAAATAATATTTATTAAAATGATCTCAAACATTCAGGAGGTAAACATTATGGACATGACACTGCGTTGGTTTGGTGAAGGCATTGACTCTGTTTCTCTGGATCAGATCCGCCAGATCCCGGGAGTAAAGGGCGTTATCACCACATTATATGATATTCCGGCAGGTGAAGAGTGGCCTATGGAGCGCATTCTTCAGATGAAGGAGCAGGTAGAGGCAAAAGGTCTTAAGGTTATGGGAATTGAAAGCGTAAATATCCATGACGCCATCAAGGTAGGAACACCGGATCGTGAAAAATACATTGCCAATTATATTACTACACTGGAGCGCCTGGGCCAGGCAGATATCCATGTAGTCTGCTATAATTTCATGCCTGTATTTGACTGGACCCGTTCTGATCTGGCAAAGGTCCGTCCAGATGGTTCTACCGTTCTGGCATACGATCAGAAGGAGATCGACAAGATCAACCCGGAAAACATGTTTGAGTCTATGGGCGAAAAGTCCAATGGATTTGAACTTCCTGGCTGGGAGCCGGAGCGTATGGCAAGGATCAAAGAGCTGTTTGAAATGTACAAGGATGTAGATGAAGAAAAATTATTTAACAATCTGGTATATTTCTTAAAAGCCATCCAGCCGGTATGTGAAAAATATGATATCCGCATGGCTATTCATCCAGATGATCCTGCATGGCCTGTTTTCGGTCTTTCTCGTATCATTACCGACAAAGAGCACATTTTAAAGCTGATGAAGGCAGTAGATGCACCATTTAATGGCATGACTCTCTGCACCGGTTCTTTAGGAAGCAATCCGGAAAATGATATCCCGGACATTATCCGTTCTTTAAAAGGCCGTATCCATTTTGCACATGTGCGCAATTTGCAGTATAATGGTTACAGAGATTTCCAGGAAGCAGCTCATCTGTCTGCTGACGGCAGTATGGATATGTATGAGATCATGAAAGCGCTGTATGATATCGGTTTTGACGGCATTATGCGTCCAGACCACGGAAGAGCCATCTGGGGCGAGGTTTCTATGCCGGGATACGGTCTCTATGACCGTGCGCTGGGAGCATGCTATCTTAACGGTCTCTGGGAAGCGATCGTAAAGCAGAATCAGAAATAAGGAATAGAAGCAGAAACAGGAGAAACGGACACACATGAACGCACAGGGAAAAAGAACGGGAGAGACGGCCAGGGAATACGCATACCGCATGATAAGAGAGCAGATCATTTCTCTGGAATTAAAGCCGGGAGAAGCTTTTAATGATATGGAATTTGCGGCTAAGATCGGCGTCAGCCGGACTCCTGTGCGGGAAGCTGTGATCCAGCTAAGTGAAGAGTCACGTATTATCGAAATATTCCCCCAGCGTGGCATGCGCATTGCATTGATCGATGTGGAACTGGTGGAAGAATCCCGTTCCCTGCGCGTGCTTTTAGAGAAGCAGATCGCAGGAATGTGCTGTGAAATGGCAGCAGAAGAAGATATAAAATGGCTGCAGGAAAATGTAGGACTGCAGGAATTTTATATGGAAAATTCCAGACCGGAAATGATGATGCAGTTAGATGATGAGATGCACAAGAAGCTGTTTATGATCTGCCACAGAGAACTGACTTACGGTATGTGTCAGAAACTGTCTATTCATTATGACCGTATCCGCAGTCTTTCTGTTAATACAGTAAAAGATAATACCATCATTGAAGACCATAAAAAGATCATCCAGTTTATTGCTGAACATAAAAAAGAAAAAGCTACGGAGCAGATGGAGAAGCATCTGAGCCGGTGGCAGTTAAATGAAGGAAAGTTCCGTCAGGAATTTCCGGATTATTTTAAATAAAAATGCGCCCCGGATATCCGGGGCGTTATTTTTACAGATTTTTCAGCTTCTGCAAAGCTTTCTCACCGATCATTACCTCATAATGCTCTTTGTAATATGCTTCTCCCGCGTATTCATTTGGCAATTTGGCTGCATATTCAGCTAGGACATTGCAGACTCTGGAGAAGTCCAGTTCATTGCAGTCTTTATTATTTAATACCAGATAATACTGACGGGTGGACGGTTTTTTATATAAGGCATTGTGGATATCATCACAGCTGTTTCCTGCTGCTCTTGCGGCTTCGCTGATCTGGTCCAGACTGTCAAAGCGGAAGGTGCGCAGCTGGATCTGGGGAGTTTTTGTCTCTTCTGGTCCTGGACCTTCAGCAGTTGTATTTCCATCCGCTTTCAGGTCAGCCGGTCCGTTTTGTCCCAGAAGTTTTGCCAGGTCACCGGCACCTTCCAGAAATTCATCTGCCAGCTGGGAAAGGAGATTTTCCGACTCTGCTTCCGCAAAGGGTGAAAACTTGGAAAAGCGGGTATCCAGCTCTTCCGGATCTTCTACCTTTGTCACAATAAGCATAATGCTTTCAGAAGACAGCGGAATGGCTTCTACCATTAACGGGATATCTTCCGCCTCAAAACCTACCTCCTGAGCTGCCTGCTGAATCATCTCCCGAAACAGGCTTCTGGCCTTTTCAGAGCCATAAGCCAGTTCTGCCAGACTGATCCCCCGTGAGCTTAAATCTAAGCTTGTCAGGGTGCAGCGTATCTGATTGTCATTGATTCGTTCTATTTTCATATAGGATCACTTCCTGTTCTCTTTCGATTCTGTCATATGTTGTAATGTAAAGTTACATGCTGATCTGAAGATAAACTTCTACAACTAGAATATACTACATAACAGGTAGAAATATCAATAAAAGTTATATAAAATAAGTTTTGTTTTATCATTTTTTTGCAAAGGACATTACGAAGAATAGCACCGTTTTTGGCGCTTTTCTTTGGTTTATGGGAAAAATGGGTCTTGAATAGGCATGAAAAAATGCATAGAACATGCATCTAATACATATGTAGTCATTATGTGGACCATAGACAAGTAACAAAATCTAAGCTAAAATGGCACCAAGAGATGATATTGTAACGAAAGAGAGGTGAAAAGAGAGGGAGATCCTGTTTGGAAAATACCGGCTGATTCAAGCAGTGGGAGCGGGACGCACAGGAACTGTATGGAAAGCAGTCCACCTGGGATTAAATGAATACCGGGCGATCAAGTGTGTACCGAAGGCTCACAAAGACTACGAAGGATTCCGAAAAGAGGCTTTGATCTTAAAGGAGCTGCGGCATCCGGGTATCCCACTGGTTTATGACATGGAAGAGGACAGCCACTACTTTTATCTTATTGAGGAATATATTGAAGGCAATTCTCTGTATGACCTGATACAAAGTCAGGGACCATTTCAGGAAAGAGATGCAGTCCGTTATGGGCGGCAGATCTGTTCATTAGTTGAATATTTACATCATTCTTGCGATAAACCCATATTACATTTAGACTTACAACCGAAAAATCTGATGCTCTGGAAAGATACCATGCAGCTGATCGATTTTGATCATGCGGGGGAAGAAGACAGTGCCAGTTTACAAAAAGAACGGTACGGGACCGCAGGCTGTGCAGCACCTGAACTATATACTACTGACCAGCATTTAGACCAGAGAACGGACATTTATGCCATTGGTGCCGTCCTTCATTTTATGATCTATGGGACCCTGAATGCAGGGACTGAAACAGACTGTAAAGCAGAAGTATCAAAAACGCTCCAGAATATCATCAGAAAATGCATGGAACCGGACCGGGAAAAGCGGTATGCTTCGGCAAAAGAACTGGAGCAGGCACTGGAACGCTCTGTGCGCGGTGGGCGTATGGTAAACGCCCATAAAAAAGCGGTATCATCTCTGAATATTGTGATAACAGGCAGTACACCAGGTGCAGGAGCCACCCATCTGGCTTTTGGACTGTGTGCCATCCTTGCAAAAATGGGGATAAAAGCCCTTTATGAAGAGAAAAACCAGTCAGGCGCATTAAGGCGGATGGCAGAAAAAGAGGGTGTGACACGTATGGACCGTTTTGGCATCTATCATATCCGGGGGTGTCAGATGAAGCCCTGGTATGGACCGGCGGTAAAGTTAGAAGAAAAACCAGATATCCAGGTGACCATAAAAGATTTTGGAACAGACTGGGAAGATGCAGCAGGGGAGTTAAAAGAGAAAGAACATTTTCTGGCAGCGGTGATCAATGAAAACCTGTGGGAGTACGGGAAAGGGAAGACGATGCTTGAGGCCATGAAAATAGAAAGTGGATCCACAGCCTTTTTTATCTGGCGCCACAGGCACAGAAAAAAAAGCGGAGATATGACATTTGGTTACAGTCCTATCCTCTTTTGCTCACCAGAATATGCAGATCCCTTTCATCCGGGTCCGGAAGGAACTGGTTTTTTAACCTCTCTTTTTAACTGTATGCAGGAACATTGTATACAAAAAGCAGGAAAAGATAAGATGGAGGCAAAAAGGAGGTTTCCATGGCACATACAGCACAGGTTATGGGGATAGCCGGAGCTGGCGCAGGAACAGGTGTGACTCATTTTGTGATCCAGGCGGCGAATTACCTTTGCAGCTGCAGACAGAAAAAGACAGCCATCCTTCAGTGGAATCCTCAGAAAGATCTGGAAAAAATAAGGGCATTTTTAGATGCTGACGGAAAAGAAGACAGCGGCTCTTTTAAGAAGAAAGATCACTTTCGTTTATTGGGTGTGGATTACTATTATGAAGGAGATACGGCTGTACTGGCTGCATGTATGGAAAAAGATTACCAGGAAATACTCATTGATTTTGGAACGATCAGAGAAGAAATCTTTCCAGAATGGCTTCGGTGTACGAAAAAAGTACTGGTCGCAGACCTGTCAGAATGGAAGCTGGAAGCATTTCTGGGACTGTTGACAGAGAAAGGGGAAACTGCAAAAGAATGGATCTGTATGACTGCATTTGGCAGCGAGATCACGAAACAGGAGATAGAACGGCAGTTTCACATTTCCTTAAAACAGATCCCACTTTCAGCAGATGCATTTTCGGTGGATATTCAGACCATGGAATGGTTTGCGGATATATTTAAGTAAAAAAGGAGAACAGGCGGTATTCACAAGGTCTTACAGGATGTATGTCACGAAAACCTCTTTGAGTGAGAAAAAGAGTACCGTTCTGGTATGGGGAATTACAGTATGAAAAGCAAAACGCAAAACGAGGATGCAAGAAACCGGAAAGACTACTTAGATGGACTGAGAAGATTTCAAAAACGGGGGATCCCCATCCTCATAGATGGAAAAATATGCCGGGAAACCGACTGGAACCGCATTTTTGAAGTAGGAGAAGATGGAGGCTTCTATATGGGAGACTACGTCTGCTCAGAAAAAGGCGGTTTAAAAGAAATACGTTTCGATAAAGTATACCTTTCTGTGGATGAAAAAAAGAAATAGGCAGGTGATAGATGAAGTAGGATCAGATGCAAAAATATAAAAAGATAGAACAGCTTAGAAATTAAAAAATATAGAAATATAGAAGATAAGAAATCATGCTTAAAATACCCCGCAGACAGCAGAATGAGAAAATAACCATCTCAGCCTGCAAGCAATAGAAGCTGTCTGCGGGGTGTTTTTTATGTTTTTAATATACAGAAGATCACACGGATAATGGGATAGAATGTCCGTGTGAAAGTTGGCAATCCTGTGAAAAAGCTTGTACAATATGTTGGAATCATATAAAATAAGGCATAGAATAGAAAGACAGTAAACAGACATAGAAATACAGCTATTGGTAAAATGCATATAAAAATGCACAGCACACACAAGAGGGCGTTTACATGGAAAATAGACCATCTAGATCAACAGGACGAAGCAGAAAACGGACCAGAAGGAAGAAAAGAGGCTGCGGGCCGGTGGTGATTGCAGGATTTTTGCTCCTTGCAGCGGTTGGCTGCGGGGCGGGATTTTTATATGGAAAATATCTGCGGCCGGGGACAGCGATGGCGGATAAGCGGGATGTTTTCCAGATCAAGGGAGATCAGGTAGCTCTGCTTTTGGACAATGAGCTTCAGGATGAGAAGGGCATTTACGAGGATGGTCAGGTATATCTGCCGGTGGATTGGGTGGATGACCATGTAAACCAGCGGTTTTACTGGGACGAAGGGGAAAAACTTCTGGTTTATGCACTTCCAGAGGAAATCGTCTATGCAGATGCGTCTACCCAGGGAGATGCAGGTCCCCTTTTAAAGGAAAAGGACGGGGAAGTGTACCTGTCTTTAGGACTGGTGAAAAATTATACAGATATCCGGGAAGAAGCTTTTGCCACCAGCGAGATCAAGCGGGTATTTATTGATACAAACTGGGATACATATGAAACTGCTACATTGCGCTATAAAACTTCTGTCCGGGTGAGAGGCGGTATCCGCAGCGAGATCATCAACACAGAAGAAAAGGGAACTTCTGTGCAGATCATAGAGCAGATGGATAAATGGTCCAAAGTGCGCACAGAGAACGGCTATATTGGTTATGTGCCAAACAGTCGGCTGAGCAAGACCCAGGAAGAAACACCGGTCAGCCAGTTCCAGGCGCCTGTGTATACGAATATTTCACTGGATGGAAAGATCCGCTTAGGCTTCCATCAGGTGACTACAAAGGATGCCAATGCCACTTTGGATAAGGTTGCTGATACAGCAAAAGGCATGAATGTGATCGTACCTACCTGGTTTAACATAACGGACAACAGCGGAAATTATACCTCTCTTGCAAGCAAAGACTATGTAGATAAGGCACATGCTTTAGGACTTCAGGTATGGGCCATGTTTGATAATATCAGTACAGAAGAAAGCGTGAAAAATGTAGATTCCAGCAAGCTATTTTCTTCTACCACCACCAGGAAAAAGCTGATTGAAGATCTGATGAAAGAGGCAGATACCTACGGTTTTGACGGTTTCAACCTGGATTTTGAAAGTCTGAAATCTTCAGCAGGTCCCCACTATGTACAGTTCATCCGCGAAATGTCCGTATCATGCAGACAAAAAGGACTGGTATTGTCAGTAGATGACTATGTTCCGGCCGTTTACAGTGCATTCTACAACCGGAAAGAACAGGGGATCGTGGCGGATTATGTGATCGTTATGGGATATGATGAGCATTTCGCAGGGGGCGATGCAGGTTCCGTTGCGTCACTTTCCTATGTAGAGAACGGCATTACCGGTACATTGGAGGAAGTTCCAAAGGAAAAACTGATCAACAGCGTTCCTTTCTACACTAGAGTGTGGACGGAAAAAGATGGAAAGATCACATCCAAGGCCTACGGCATAACCGCAGCGCAGAATTGGGTAGATGAAAATAATGTAGAACTGACCTGGCAGGACAATATAGGCCAGTATTATGGTGAAACAGAAAATGAAAACGGAACCCAGAAGATCTGGATGGAAGAGGCAAAATCACTGGGACTGAAAAAAGACCTGGTAAATAAATATGATCTGGCGGGAATTGCCTGCTGGAAGCTTGGATTTGAAACAGCAGACATATGGGCTGTTATGGATGAAGTAAAATAGTTACAGTTCAGCCATGCGCTGGTTTGAATGAGGAAGTGTGTTGTAAGCTTGCTTACATAAGCACTTTCTCATCCAAATCAGCATATGGTGGATCCACCAGGCTTCTTGTTTTCATGAATATGGAAACAAGAAGATGCATGGCTGAAAAAATAATAAATGAAAAGTAAGAGAGGAAGAAAGATCATGGCATTATCCTATGAAAGTACCAGAGGCGGACAGAAAGGTGTTACAGCGTCACAGGCTATTTTAAAAGGTCTGGCAGAAGACGGCGGACTTTTCATGCCTACAGAGATCCCGAAGCTGGACAAGACCTTGGAGCAGCTTGCAGGAATGACCTATCAGGAAACAGCCTATGAAGTGATGAAGCTTTTTCTGACAGACTATACAGAGGAAGAATTAAAGACTTGCATCGCAAACGCATACGATGACAAGTTTGACACAGAGGAGATCGCGCCTTTGGCAAAAGCAGACGGTGCTTATTTCTTAGAGCTTTATCATGGAAGCACTATTGCTTTTAAAGACATGGCTCTTTCCATCCTTCCTCATCTTATGACCACCGCTGCAAAGAAGAACCATGCAGATAAGGAGATCGTGATCTTAACTGCTACCTCTGGAGATACCGGAAAAGCAGCTATGGCAGGTTTTGCGGATGTTCCGGGAACCCGCATTATTGTCTTTTATCCAAAGGGCGGTGTCAGCAAGGTACAGGAGCTGCAGATGCGCACCCAGAAAGGGGAAAACACCAGCGTAGTTGCTATCCATGGAAACTTCGATGACGCCCAGACCGGCGTTAAGAAGCTGTTCGGCAACAAAGAGCTTGAAAAAGAAATGGCAGAGGCAGGTTTCCAGTTCTCTTCCGCAAACTCCATTAACATTGGCCGTCTGGTGCCACAGGTAGTTTACTATGTATACGCATATGCAAAACTGCTGGAAAATGAGCAGATTGAAAACGGCGAGGAGATCAACGTGGTAGTTCCTACCGGCAACTTTGGAAACATCCTTGCAGCTTACTTTGCAAAGCACATGGGAGTGCCTATCAAGACCTTGATCTGCGCTTCCAATGATAATAAAGTCCTTTACGACTTCTTCACCACAGGAACCTATGACAGAAAGAGAGAATTTATCTTAACGAATTCTCCTTCCATGGATATCCTGATCTCCAGCAACTTAGAGCGACTGATCTATTTAAGCACCGGCTGTGATGCAGCAACAGATGCAGCTCTTATGAAAGATCTGTCCGAAAAGGGAAGCTACACTGTAACTGAAAACATGCGTCAGTTCATGTCCGATTTCAGAGGCGGCTACGCAACGGAAGCCCAGAATGAGGCGACTATCCGCAAGATCTTTGAAGATACCGGATATCTCATCGATACCCATACAGGTGTTGCTGCCACTGTTTACAACGCATACAAGGCAGAAACCGGCGATCAGACCAAGACTGTGATCGCTTCTACAGCAAGCCCGTACAAGTTCTCCCACAGCGTTTTAGAGGCTATTAAGGACAAGTCTGCAGTAGAAGGAAAAGATGAATTTGCAGTGGTAGATGAACTGTCTGCAGTATCCGGTACACCGGTTCCAAAGGCAGTAGAAGAGCTGCGTAATGCAGTGATCCGCCACAACACAGAATGCGATGTGGATAAAATGGGCGAAACAGTAAAGAATATCCTTGGGATTGCTTAAAATGACTTCCATTTTGGAAAAATATAGGTTATAATGAATTAGTACGTTAAGAATATAACAAAGTTATATATTTAACAAAGCTATAGGTTTCCGGGATCCGGGAGCCTGGCAATTAAAATTGCAACAGTTCAAGGAGGAGTAAAAATGTTAGTATCAGCAAAAGAAATGCTTGAAAAAGCCAGAGCAGGCAAATATGCAGTCGGCCAGTTCAATATCAACAACCTTGAGTGGACCAAATCTGTCCTTTTAACAGCACAGGAATTAAATTCTCCTGTTATCCTGGGTGTATCTGAAGGCGCAGGAAAATACATGACCGGTTTCAAGACCGTAGCAGCTATGGTATCCGCTATGATCGATGAACTGAATATCACCGTTCCTGTTGCACTGCATCTGGATCATGGTACTTATGAGGGCTGCTATAAGTGTATCAAAGCAGGATTTTCCTCCATTATGTTTGACGGTTCCCATTATCCGATCGAAGAAAACGTTGAGAAGACCAAGGAACTGGTAAAGATCGCACATGCTATGGGTCTGTCCTTAGAGGCTGAGGTAGGCTCCATCGGCGGCGAAGAAGACGGCGTGATCGGTATGGGCGAGTGCGCAGATCCGAAGGAGTGCAAGGCCATTGCAGATCTGGGAATCGACTTCCTGGCAGCAGGTATCGGCAATATCCACGGCAAATATCCGGCTAACTGGCAGGGATTGAACTTTGAAGTTCTGGAAAATGTTAAGAAAGAAGTTGGCGACATGCCGTTAGTTCTCCACGGCGGTACCGGAATCCCGGCTGACATGATCAAGAAGGCTATCAGCCTCGGCGTTGCCAAGATCAATGTAAATACAGAGTGCCAGCTGTCCTTTGCAGCAGCAACCAGAGAATACATCGAAGCAGGTAAAGACTTACAGGGCAAGGGCTTTGACCCGAGAAAACTGTTAGCTCCGGGCGCAGAAGCGATTAAGGCCACTGTAAAAGAAAAGATGGAACTGTTTGGTTCTGTTGGTAAAGCCTGAAAATAAATCAGCATCATAAAAAAATCTTTTTTTAAAAACCACTTGCAATTTTAAAAGAAATGGTTTATTTTAAGAAGGAACGAAGGCGTTCTCTATATCAGGAGAGCGCCTTTTTTACTATCCGGCAACGGTTGACTTAAAAAAATTAAGTTTACATGCAGAGATGGTAAGAGATGCACCGAGGATAACAGAAGAAAATGCATCTCAAGATGAGGATTTATGGAAATGATAAAATGATGCAAGAGAGGATGGAGAATTTATGAGCGAAGTAGTAAGTGTTGCAGAAATATTTGGCAAAGACGTATTTAATGACGCAGTCATGAGAGACCGTCTGCCAAAGAGTGTGTACAAAAAACTGAAAAAGACCATCGAAGATGGTGCTGAGCTGGATCCAAGTATTGCAGACGTTGTGGCACATGCCATGAAGGACTGGGCGATCGAACATGGCGCAACCCATTTTACCCACTGGTTCCAGCCACTGACCGGAGTAACTGCTGAAAAGCATGATTCCTTTATTTCAGCACCGGTAGACGGAAAGGTGATCATGGAATTTTCCGGAAAGGAACTGATCAAGGGCGAGCCTGATGCATCTTCCTTCCCATCCGGCGGTTTAAGAGCAACTTTCGAGGCAAGAGGTTATACAGTATGGGATTGTACTTCCCCGGCCTTCTTAAAAGAGGATGCCATCGGTGTTACCCTTTGTATTCCTACCTCCTTCTGCTCTTACAAGGGTGAGGCACTGGATAAGAAGACACCTCTTCTTCGTTCTATGCAGGCTGTAAACGAGCAGGCACTGCGTATTCTTCGCCTCTTCGGAAATACCACTGCAAAGCGTGTAGTTCCGTCTGTAGGACCTGAGCAGGAGTATTTCCTTGTAGACCGTGCAAAGTACTTACAGCGTAAGGATCTGATCTATACCGGCCGTACTCTTTTCGGAGCAATGCCTCCAAAGGGACAGGAAATGGATGATCACTACTTCGGTGTTATCCGTGAGCGCATCGGTTCCTATATGAACGATCTGAACAAAGAGCTTTGGAAGTTAGGTGTTCCTGCAAAAACACAGCACAACGAGGTAGCTCCTGCACAGCATGAGCTGGCACCGATTTACGAGGGTGTAAACCAGTCTGTAGATCATAATCAGATCGTTATGGAGACCATGAAGAAAGTGGCAGAGCGTCACGGCCTGGCATGCCTCCTTCACGAGAAACCATTTGCAGGTGTCAATGGTTCCGGTAAGCATAACAACTGGTCTCTGACAGCAGATGACGGTACAAACCTGATGAACCCGGGCGATACTCCTCATGAGAACATCCAGTTCCTGTTAGTTCTGGCATGCATCATCAAGGCAGTTGATGTTCACGCAGATCTGTTAAGAGAATCTGCTTCCAACGTAGGAAACGATCACAGACTGGGAGCAAACGAGGCACCGCCTGCAATTATCTCCATCTTCTTAGGCGAGCAGTTAGAAGACGTAATCGATCAGCTTTGCGATACCGGTGAAGCAACTCACTCCAAGAAGGGCGGAACCTTAAAGACAGGTGTTAATATCCTTCCTGACTTTGATAAGGATGCTACCGACAGAAACAGAACCTCTCCGTTTGCATTTACAGGAAACAAGTTCGAGTTCCGTATGGTAGGTTCTTCCGACTCCATCGCATCTGCAAATACCGTATTAAATACCATTATTGCCGAAGCCTTCAAGGAAGCAGCTGACAAGTTGGAGAAGGCAGAGAACTTTGATCTGGCTGTACATGATATGATCAAGGAAACTCTGGCAGCTCATAAGAGAGTTGTATTCAACGGAAATGGTTACTCCGATGAGTGGGTAGCAGAAGCTGAGAGAAGAGGACTTCCAAACATCAAGTCCATGGTAGATGCGATTCCGGCACTGATCACCGATAAGGCTGTAAAGCTGTTTGAGGAGTTCGGCGTATTTACAAAGACCGAGCTGGAGTCCAGAGTAGAAGTTGAGTATGAAGGCTATGCAAAGGCTATCAACATCGAAGCTAAGACCATGATCGACATGGCCGGAAAGCAGATCATCCCGGCTGTTATTAAATACACGACCGCTCTTGCATCTTCCATTTCTGCAGTAAAGGGCGCATGCGCTGAGGCAGATGTAAGCACACAGACCGAGCTTCTGTTAGAGGCTTCTGACTTACTGGCAGAAACCAAGGTTGCACTTGCAAAACTGACAGATATTACTGAGAAATCTGCAGCATTAGCAGGCGGCAGAGACCAGGCAGTTGCTTACCACGAGGAAGTTGTTCCAGCAATGGCAGCATTAAGAGCACCTGTAGACAAACTGGAAATGCTGGTAGATAAAGAGTTATGGCCAATGCCAAGCTACGGCGATCTGATCTTTGAGGTCTAAGTAAAATAGAAGGTTCCGCCTGCGTCAGCAGGCAGATAAGCGTGACAGTGCGTGGAACCTGAGTATACATAAAATTGAACCATATAAAAGGTTCTTCCGATGATATCTGATATATCGCGGAAGAGCCTTTTTTAGTGGTATTAGTAGCAGTGTTTCACTTGCATTTTACCTCTCATGTGCTATAATGTTCATATCTTTTTGAATAATGACAAAAATGAACATATAGATTGAGCAAGAAAATGAAAAGGAGCGAAAAACCTATGGACCGACAGGCGCTGGTATGCAGAAATATACTGGAAAAACCGGATATTACACAGCGGGAGATGGCGAAAAACATGGATATTTCCCTGGGAACCGTCAATGGGCTGGTAAAAGAATGTCTGGCAGAGGGATATATTGCAGAAGAAGAAAATGGGAAAGAAAAGCATCTCATCCTTCTGGAAAAGGGAAAAGAACTGTTAAAGCCTTATAAAGTAGATGGAGCGCTGATCATTGCAGCTGGTTTTGGCTCCCGTTTTGTGCCCCTTACCTTTGAGACCCCAAAAGGCCTTCTGGAAGTTTTTGGAGAGCGTATGATCGAGCGTCAGATCAAGCAGCTTCATGAAGTAGGCATTTATGACATCACCATTGCAGTAGGCTATTTAAAAGAAAAATTTGAATACCTCATCGACAAATTAGATGTAAAACTGTTATACAATCCGGAATACTCCTGTAAAAACACACTGGCTACTGTATACAGAGCCAGAAAATTCTTAAAAGGCCGGAACATCTACATTCTTTCTTCCGACAACTGGATGCGGGAAAATATGTATCATTCCTATGAATGCGGCGCCTGGTACAGCGCAGCCCATGAAGAAGGAGAGACTAAGGAATGGTGCCTTACCTTCAATAAAAAAGGCCGAATCAGCGATGTAAATGTAGGTGGAAAAGATGCATGGTTTATGTACGGTCCCGTGTATCTTTCCAGGGAGTTTTCCGCTAAATTCCTTCCAGTCTTAGAGGCTTACTACCAGATCCCTGGAACCGAGCAGTTTTACTGGGAGCAGCCCTATGTGGATATGTTAAAGGGTGAGGCAAAACGCCGCCTGGAAAAAGAAGACAAAGAGCTGTTGAAGCAGACAGAAGAAGCCTGCGGCGTACCTGCTTCTAAATGGGATGAGATCGAAATGGACATCAACCGCCAGCCGGACAACCAGGTGTACGAATTTGAAAATCTGGAAGAACTTCGCCTGTTTGATACCCATTACCAGAACCATTCCGATAACGCAGCCATGGAGCTGGTGGCAGAGGTATTCCATGTGCCGGAATCCCAGATCACAGACATCAAATGCTTAAAATCCGGTATGACCAACAAATCCTTCCTGTTCCGCACAGGAGATCATCACTGCATCTGCCGCATCCCGGGACCGGGCACAGAGCTTCTTATTAACAGAGAGCAGGAAAAAGAAGTTTACGATGCCATCCGCCCGCTGGGTATCACAGAGCATGTGCTGTATCTGAACCCGGCTACCGGTTATAAGATCTCTGAATACTATGAAAACACCCGTAATGCCGCTGCTGACAACTGGGATGATATGAAGATCTGCATGGATATGGTGCGAAAGCTTCACGAGGCAGGCTTAAAAGTAGGCCACAGCTTTAATATCAGGGAGCGGATCAGCTTTTACGAGAAGCTGTGCCTGGAGCACGGCGGTATTCCTTTTGAGGATTATGGTCAGGTGCGTGAATGGGTAAACCGGCTGTTAGACGCTCTGGATAAAATGGATCTTCCACAATGTTTATGCCATATTGATGCAAATGTGGATAACTTCCTGATTTTCCAGGATCACAGTGCAAAACTCCTTGACTGGGAATATGCAGGCATGTGCGACCCGTTAATGGACGTTTCCATGTGTGCGATCTATTCTTATTATGATGAGAAACAGACCGAAAAACTTCTGGAACTGTACTTACAGCGCAAGCCGGATGACAAAGAGCGGTTCATCACCTATGCAGATGCAGCCTTAGGGGGCTTCCTCTGGTGTCTGTGGGCTGTATACAAGGCAAGTCTGGGGGACGAATTTGGGGAATACACCATAATCATGTACCGGTATGCGAAACGGTACTATAAAAAGCTGATGAGGGAGCTGCCCCGGTTCTTTTAAAGGATTTTCACCATACCGGAAAATCACAAATACATTTTAAAAGATCAGGTTTCAGAAAATTGTAATAAAAATGTTAATCATGGAAATTTCATTTGTGTTATACTTGACTAAGAGTGAAAGATTCCGAAGGAACATAAACAACAGGAGGAGCGATATGGGACGAAAAAAATATTTCGCAGCCCTTGCAGCAGCCGGAATGATCGGTGCTATGGCACTGGGATCCGCGTTTAATTCATATGCAGCAGATGGCTGGAGCAAGTCAAATGATAAGTGGACCTATATCTATCAGGGCAAAACCTATACAGGCTGGCTGGAAACCAGTGACGGCAAATACTATATGGATCTTTCCGATGGTCATATGACCACCGGATTTAAACAGATCGACGGAAAATGGTACTTCTTTAGACCAAACGGCGTGATGGCCCAGAGCCGCTGGGTCAATCCGGAATATGGCAAGTGGTACTACTTTTTAGATGACGGTACCATGGTTACCGGCTGGTTAAAGATCGGAAACGATTATTACTTTATGCGCGGTGACGGATCCATGGGAACCGGATGGCGCCAGATGGAAGGTTCCTGGTACTATTTCCAGAGCAACGGCAAATGCGTGGTAAATTCCTGGGCGCAGATCAAAAACAACTGGTATCTGTTTGGAACAGACGGAAAGATGATGACCGGCTGGGCAAAGGTAGACAGTGATTACTACTATTTGAACACAGACGGCCGTATGCTGACCGGCTGGCTTACAGACAGTGAAGGCAGCAAATATTACATGGATCAGAGCAACGGAAAGATGGGGACCGGCTGGAAGCAGATAGACAATTCATGGTATTATTTTAATACCAACGGCCATATGATGACAGGCTGGATCCAGGTAGACAATAAGATCTATTATATGAACCCGGCAAACAGCGGAAAGATGACAGCAGGTACTTCTCTTGCTATCAATGGAACTACCTATAACTTCGATGCCAGCGGTGCATGCCAGAATGCCAGTGGTGTATCTGCACAGACACCGGCAACTGCCACTACCACTACTTCTTCCGGCGGTGTAACAGGTGTAAATGGAGGACCGGGCGTAAGCAAGAGTTCCACTACCAGTAATGGTCCTTCTGTCAGCAATACTTCCGGTAATACGACAGCAAACCCGTCAAGCAGTACATCTGATTCTGATACCTTAGTGTCAGGTCGTACAGATGGACCGGGCTGATAGAAATATTTCAAAATAGTTTGCAAATAACAGATCACATAATGGGGGATGTCAGGGAAAAAGGCATCCCCTTTTTCAGGAGAAAAATATGAATCGTACAGATAAGATAATAAAGCGCTGCCGGGCACTGGCCTTAGCAGGCATGCTGGGGATCACAAGCCTTGGAAGCCCCATTTCCGTACTGGCGGCAGGCCCGGGAGATGATGGATCACGGGTAGCGGAGATCTCCACAGGCGGACCTGGAGATCCTGGAAACAGCACAGGAAACAACAATAGTTCCAATAATACAAATAACACCAATAATACAAACAATACAGGTAACACAAACAATTCTACAAATAACTCCACCAACACTTCAAATAACACCTCCAGTGACACCACCACAAATGCCAATGCCTGGAAGAAAGTAAACGGCACCTATCAGATGCCGGACGGAAGTGCTATCCAGAACGTGCTCCACCGGGGCATTGATGTATCCAGATGGCAGGGAGAGATCAACTGGAGCCAGGTGGCAAAGGATGATATTTCTTTTGTTATGTTAGGAACCCGTTCCAAAGGAGCAGTAGATCCCTATTTTCACAAAAACATCCAGAATGCAAGCGCCAATGGCATTAAAGTAGGCGTGTATATTTATTCTCTGGCGACTACTACAGAAATGGCAGTCCAGGAGGCAGATTTTGTGTTAAGCCTGATTACCGACTACCCTATTTCCTATCCGGTAGCATTTGACATGGAAGATTCTACACAGGGCAACCTGTCAAAATCTGAGCTGGCAGCCATTGCAAATGCTTTCTGCAAGCGGATCTCAGCTGCAGGCTATTATCCGATCATTTATGCAAATGAAAACTGGCTGAACAATAAACTGGACATGAGCCAGATGAATTATCCTGTATGGGTGGCACGTTATTCTGCTCGCCCAACTTATCAGAATCCGGTCATGTGGCAGGCCACCAGCAGCGGTTCTGTAAATGGCATCAGCGGCAGAGTGGATATTGATTTCCAGTTTAAAGACTTTTCTTCTGTGATCCCGGCTAATACCTGGCGCACCATTGATGGAAAGCGCTATTATTACGCAAACTATGAAAAGCAGAAAAATGCCTGGGCAAAAGACGGGGATGACTGGTATTACATGGATAAAGACGGCCTTGCATCCACCGGCTGGATCACTGTATCAGGGGCAAGATATTATCTGGATACCACTACCGGTAAGATGAAGACCGGCTGGCAGGCAGAAAATGGAAAATGGTACTACCTTGGAAGCAGTGGTGCTGTAAAGAAAGGCTGGGTCAATGATAACGGAACCTGGTATTATACTGGCAGTGACGGCGTCATGCAGACTGGCTGGATCGAGGTCAGCGGCAAACGATATTATCTGGAAAATTCTGGAAAAATGGTCACTGGCTGGATGAACCAGAATGGAAAATGGTACTATCTTGGCAGCTCCGGCGACATGTTAAAAGGCTGGGTCAATGATAATGGCACCTGGTATTATACTAGCAGTGATGGTGTGATGCAGACTGGCTGGCTCACAGAAGCAGGCAGTAAATATTATCTGAAAGGCTCCGGTGCTATGGCAACTGGCTGGAGACAGCTTGACGGCGCCTGGTATTACTTTAATGGTGACGGCCGTATGGCAACGGGCATGATCGAGGTAGGCGGACTTCATTATTATCTGGATCCTTCCGACGGCCGCATGGTAGCTGGCAGAGCGGTAGAGATCGGCGGTACTGTTTACCAGGCTGCAGCTGACGGGCATTTGAGTGTGCAGGAGAATGCCGGCGGTGACCAGAACAGCCAAAACTCCCAGGATACACAGAATAATTCCAACTCGGGAAATACGAATACCGGGAATAATGTTTCAGGCAGCAATGCAGGCAATAGTACGGGAAACAATAATACCGGCAATAACGTTCAGATCACCCCTGTAGATCAGACTACAGGCTCATCTGATAATAGTAATTCCAACAACAATTCCAATTCTTCCTCCAATGACCAGAAAGTAACCGGTGAAAACGGAGGCCCAGGTGTAAAGAAAGACTCCGCAAATACTGGAAGCGACAATAAAGTAATAACTGGTCAGGCACCAGGCTGATACAAATATGGGGATACCGTCCTGCAACGGGATGTGTATCCCTATATTCATGAAAACGTCGTATACCGCCCCCAACGGGGATTTTTCTATTCCATTCTGCATAAAATAAACAGATACCAGTCCCCCAGGTGAACCCCATCGTGCATAACCGATATATCAAATGTTTCCTTATCCTTCTTCTTACAACCGATCTTCTCCTATCTGCCCTTTTCCTGAAAAATGGTCATACCGATATAGAAAAAATATTTTCCCTTCCAGTGCTTTCAAAAACAGCATGTCCGCCCAAATATATTGCGCTGACCTTTGATGACGGTCCAAGCAGTAAATATACCCCCATTTTATTAGACGGTCTGAAAGAACGGGGCGTCCATGCCACCTTTTTCCTTATGGGAAAAAATATAGAGGGAAAAGAAGACATTGTAAAGCGGATGAGCGAAGAAGGACATCTCATCGGAAACCACAGCTATGAACACATCCAGCTGACAAAAGCAGGGCCAAAGGCAGTCTGCGAAGCAGTAGAACACACCCAGGAACAGATCGAGACCATTACCGGGAAACGACCGGAATATATACGTCCGCCTTATGGCGACTGGAACGAAGAACTGGAAGAAGAGATCGGAATGACGCCTGTTCTCTGGTCCGTAGATTCTTTAGACTGGAAACTGAAAGATACAGGAAAGATCCTTCGCCGGGTCTTGAAAGATGTAAAAGATGGGGATATTATATTACTACACGATATATTTCCTTCCTCTGTAGAAGTAGCTCTGGAGCTGATCGACATACTGCAAAAGGAAGGCTATGTTTTTGTAACAGCAGATGAATTACTGATTGAATGAGTCCAAAAGAAAAACAAGCGGCACCGTAGGTGACATTTGTTTTTCTTGGACCATTCACGAAGATTCAGCCTGCGATAGCAGGCGGTAGAGCGCGTCAGCGCGGGAATCTGAGTGGTAATATTGTATTGCGAAAAAGTATGGAGAGAAACTAAATGGATCTATTTGACTATATGAGAGAAAATACCATGGAAAAGGAATCACCTCTGGCATCCAGACTCCGCCCGAGGACATTGGACGAGGTAGTGGGACAGCAGCATATCATTGGAAAAGATAAGCTGCTCTACAGGGCGATCAAGGCAGATAAACTGGGATCAGTTATATTTTATGGCCCCCCAGGCACAGGAAAGACCACACTTGCCAAGGTCATTGCCAATACAACACAGGCAGATTTTAAGCAGATCAACGCCACAGTGGCCGGTAAAAAGGACATGGAAGAAGTGGTCACAGAGGCGAAAAACAATATGGGAATGTACGGACGGCGGACCATCCTTTTTGTAGACGAGATCCACCGTTTTAACAAGGGCCAGCAGGATTATCTTCTCCCCTTTGTAGAAGACGGAACTCTGACGCTGATCGGTGCCACCACGGAAAATCCCTATTTTGAGGTCAATGGGGCGCTTTTATCCCGGTCCCGTATTTTTGAACTAAAACCTCTGGAAAAAGAAGACATTAAACAGCTGATCCACCGGGCAGTTACGGATACAGAGCGTGGTATGGGCACCTACCGGGTAAAACTGGACGAAGATGCAGCAGATTTTCTGGCAGATACAGCCAACGGAGATGCCAGAGCCGCTTTAAATGCCATTGAACTGGGCGTTCTCACTACCGAGCGCAGGGAAGACGGCCTGATACATATTGACCTGGCAGCAGCCCAGGAATGTATCCAGAAGCGGGCTGTGCGCTATGATAAGGACGGGGACAACCATTATGACACCATTTCTGCTTTTATCAAAAGTATGCGCGGCTCTGACCCGGATGCAGCGGTCTATTATCTGGCCCGTATGCTGTATGCAGGAGAAGACATTAAATTTATAGCCCGCCGCATTATGATCTGCGCCTCCGAAGATGTGGGAAATGCAGATCCACAGGCATTAACGGTAGCGGTAAGCGCTTCCCTTGCAGCAGAGCGCATTGGACTTCCTGAAGCCCAGATCATCCTTTCCCAGGCGGCTTCTTATGTGGCCTGCGCTCCAAAGAGCAATGCAGCCTGCGTAGCAATCCAGAATGCCATGGAAAATGTAAAGACCACCCGCACCATGCCTGTTCCTGTTCATCTTCAGGACCGTCATTACAAGGGCGCGGCAAAATTAGGCCATGGGGATGGCTACAAATATGCCCACGATTATCCGAAACATTATGTAAACCAGCAGTATCTTCCCGACGGTATGGAAGGCACGATTTTTTATGAACCATCGGATAATGGCTACGAAAAGCAGATAAAAGAGCATATGAAATGGTTGAAAGAGTAACATTTTCGTACTATAATAAGTAAAGAAAAACAGCCTGCAGTTCATTCTGCCTGCAGGCTTTATCTATTATTTTAAGGAACTTTCTGTATCTGGAAAAAATCCCGTATTTTACAATATGAGAAATTACATACATTGCAATTTATTAATGCATAGCAGATAGGAGAACAATATGCGTGAAAAATTAGAAACAATGTCCCTTGCCGTGTTAAAAGATATGGCAAAAAATGTGGGACTAAAAGGAATCAGCGGCCTCCGTAAGGCTGAGATCATCGACCTTTTGTGTGAACATGAGGAGAAAGGAAAACAGGAGAAAGGGGCTGCTGCACCTGTTCAGGCAGAACCAGTGCATTCACAGCCGACACAGCCAAAGCAGGCCCCAGTTCCAAGAACCCAGGAGAACCGTGTCCAGGAGTCCCGCCCACAGGAATCCCGTTCTCAGGAAAATCGCCCACAGGAGAACCGCTCCCGTGATAACCAGAGAAATAACCGCGGCCATGAGCAGCGCTACAGCCAGACCCGTCCTCAGATCCGTACCTATGGAAATAACAATTACAACAATAATCGCTATAATAACAATAATAGCAACAATAACAATAATTATAATAACAGCAATTCAAACAATTCTGACTCCCACAGCGTGACATCCCAGTCCCAGACAGCAGCTGCGTCTGTCAGCCAGAACTATTCTTCCCAGAACCAGACCTATGGTCAGAATAATAATCAGAACGTGGACAACCAGGAGCGCATGGTAAGACCGGAATACAGAAATGATGCCATGGGACTGTCCACTCAGGACATGGCAGAATTAGACAGCGGCATTGAAGCCAATGGTATTCTGGAAGTTATGCCCGATGGCTTCGGCTTTATCCGCTGCGAAAACTTCCTTCCAGGTGAAAACGACGTTTATGTAGCGCCGTCCCAGATCCGTCGTTTTAACTTAAAGACCGGCGATATCATTATGGGAAACAGAAGAGTAAAGGCAGCTACAGAAAAATTTGCCGCTCTGCTCTATATTAAGACCGTCAACGGCTATCCATTAAGCGCCACAGAGACAAGACCAAACTTTGAGGACCTGACTCCAATCTTCCCAAACCAGCGTCTCCACATGGAAAATACAAGAGAAAAAACTTCCGTTGCCATGCGCGTGTTAGACCTGCTGGCACCCATCGGCAAAGGACAGCGTGGTATGATCGTTTCCCCGCCAAAGGCAGGTAAGACCACTCTGTTAAAAGAAGTGGCAAAAGCCATTACCACCAATCATCCGGATATGCATCTGATGATCCTGCTCATCGACGAGCGTCCTGAGGAAGTAACTGACATCAAAGAAGCCATTGTGGGGCCGAATGTAGAAGTTATTTATTCCACCTTTGACGAGCTTCCAGAGCGTCACAAGCGTGTATCCGAAATGGTCATCGAGCGTGCAAAACGTCTGGTAGAACATGGAAGGGACGTTATCATTCTTTTAGACAGTATCACCCGTCTGGCAAGAGCCTACAATCTGACCGTTGCTCCAAGCGGCCGTACACTTTCCGGCGGTCTTGACCCGGCAGCGCTCCACATGCCGAAACGTTTCTTCGGCGCAGCCAGAAATATGCGCGAAAAAGGCAGTCTGACCATCCTTGCAACTGCCTTGGTAGATACCGGAAGCCGTATGGATGACGTAGTTTACGAGGAATTTAAGGGTACCGGCAACATGGAACTGGTATTAGACCGAAAACTGTCTGAAAAACGTATCTTCCCGGCCATTGACATTTTAAAATCCGGCACCAGAAGAGATGATCTGCTCCTGACAAAAGAAGAGGCAGAGGCAGTGGACATTATCCGCAAAGCCACCAATTCCCTGAAGCCGGATGAGGCAGTAGAAAAGATCTTAGACCTCTTTGCAAAGACCAGAAATAACCGTGAATTTGTGGAGATGGTAAAGAAGATTCGCTTCTTCTAAGACTTCCTTTTTCCGGTGCAATATAGTATAATTAAAAACATGAATCAGGGGGGCTGTCAAAGACCTTTTGACTACAAAAACTTATTTCAGGAGGGAGTATGTTACAATGAAAGATTACATGAAGATATACCAGGAATGGTTATCAAACCCTTATTTTGACGAGGCTACAAAGGAAGAACTGCGTGCCATTGAAGGCAACGAAAATGAGATCAAAGAGCGTTTCTATATGGACCTTGAGTTCGGAACCGCTGGTTTAAGAGGTATCATCGGCGCAGGCATCAACCGTATGAATATTTACGTTGTAAGACGTGCTACCCAGGGACTTGCAAATTACATTATCAAGCAGGGAGCAGCAAACAAAGGCGTAGCGATCGCATATGATTCCCGTCATATGTCACCGGAATTTGCTATGGAAGCAGCTATGACCTTAGCAGCAAACGGCATCAAGGCATATAAGTTTGAATCTCTTCGCCCAACACCAGAGCTGTCCTTTGCAGTACGTGAACTGGGCTGTGTAGCAGGTATTAATATCACAGCAAGCCATAACCCGCCAGAATACAACGGCTATAAGGTATACTGGGAAGATGGCGCACAGTTTACACCTCCTCACGACAAAGGCGTTACAGAAGAAGTACTGGCAATCGAAGATCTGTCTACTGTTAAGACTACAGACGAGGCTTCTGCAACAGCAGCAGGTCTGTATCAGGTAATTGGACAGGAGATCGATGACAAATACATCGCTCAGGTAAAGGCTCAGGTGGTAAACCAGAAGGCCATTGATGAGATGCAGGATCAGATCACCATTGTATACACACCTCTTCACGGAACAGGAAACATTCCTGCAAGAAGAGTGATGAAAGAGATCGGATTTACCCATGTGTATGTAGTTCCGGAGCAGGAACTGCCAGATGGCGATTTCCCAACTGTAAGCTATCCAAACCCAGAAGCTAAAGAAGCATTTGAACTGGGCTTAAAGCTGGCAAAAGAGAAAAATGCAGACCTGGTACTGGCAACTGACCCGGATGCAGACCGTCTTGGCGTATATGTAAAAGATACCAAGTCCGGCGAATATATCCCGTTAACAGGAAATATGTCCGGTTCCCTGTTGTGTGAGTACGTACTCAGCCAGAAGCAGGCAGCTGGAAAGATCCCGGCAGACGGACAGGTTGTAAAATCCATCGTTTCCACTAACCTGATCGATGCAGTAGCTAAATCCTACGGCGCAGAACTGATCGAGGTTCTTACTGGATTTAAGTGGATCGGAAAGCAGATCTTAAAGAATGAGACCACCGGACATGGTACATACCTTTTCGGAATGGAAGAGAGCTACGGATGCCTGATCGGAACCTATGCCCGTGATAAAGACGCTATCTCCGCAACAGCCGCTCTTTGCGAGGCTGCTGCATACTACAAGCAGAAAGGCATGACCTTATGGGATGCCATGATCGCTATGTATGAGAAATACGGCTACTACAAAGACGCTGTAAAGGCCATCGGCTTATCCGGCATCGAAGGACTTGCAAAGATCCAGTCCATTATGGAAACACTGAGAAATAATACTCCAACTGAAGTTGGCGGCTACAAAGTAACCTCCGCAAGAGATTACAAGTTAGATACCATCAAAGATATGGCAACCGGCGAAGTAAAGCCAACCGGCCTTCCTTCTTCCAATGTTCTCTACTATGACCTGGAAGACGGCGCATGGATCTGCGTAAGACCATCCGGCACCGAGCCAAAGATCAAATTCTACTTCGGCGTAAAGGGAACATCCCTGAAAGACGCAGAAGAGAAAGAAAATGCACTTGGCGCAGCTGTTATGGCTATGGTTGATTCAATGCTTTAAGTAAACGAAAACCCCTGGGAAAGAATCTTAATCCCAGGGGTTTCTTTGTCAGATCCCCGCCGTCAGGCGGGGACATAACCTCTCATTTCTTCTTATTCTCAGCCGCTTCCCTCAATTCCTTCAAAGCCGCTGCAAACCGCATAGAAGATGCAGAAGGATTTCCACGCAAAATACTCTTGCGGTAGAAATTCATATGTGTCATCATATCCTGACGCTTCTTCGTTAGTTCCGCGATCCGGCTGTTCATAGCAGTCAGGCGTTCATGACTGCCATTGATCATAGCTGTTTTCATATTTTTGGCAGTCTCAATCTTTGTAGCAGCTTCTTCTCGCAGTTTGGCAGCCTTTCCAGCTGCTTCCACCCGCAAGGTTTCCAGCTTCACAGCCGTATCTTCCCTTGCTTCTTCTAATTTCTGTTCCGTTTCCGCCTTCAAAAGCGCCAGCTGCACCTGAATATCGTCCAGTTCTGCCTTCAACTTTGTCATGGCATCCAGTACCTTGGCAAGATCCAGGGCTGTATGTACAGATTCAGCGGTATCTATAATGAAAACCACTGTGATCACAGACAAACAGGGGATGCCGATGGTGGTTGAAACATGGAGTACCCAGTGCTCAATGGGCCTGTGGATCACCTCAGTGAGAAAGATGGTTAGAAATCCCCATGCAACAGAAGAGGACAGACAGATATATCCGTTTAAATTAAAACGCTGGTTGCTGTAATCCCAGTATTTCATCTTAAACAACCGTTCCATTCCCCAGCCGGTAACATATTCCAGGATCGTAGCTCCGATCACACCGGAAACATAGACCATGACCAGGCTGCTTTTAAAGGGAAGAGATACCCACAGCATCATCACAGCCCCCGTACCATAAAGCGGCAGCATAGGAAGCCGCAAAAAGCCCCGGTTTACAAAACGCCGCTGTTTCAAAGAAACATAAGTAGACTCAAAAATCCACCCGAAGAAACAATATATATAGAAGAAACTCAGCCATTGATACCATGTGTATTCGTACATAGGTTGTCTATCCTTTCATGTATTTTTCACAGTATACCACATTTCACGCAGTTTCACTACCACTTTACCACCCGGTCGATCATAGCCCGCTGTTCTTCGGCAGATTTTGTCAGATAGATCCGTGTTGTCTCAATGCTTTCATGTCCCATAAGATCAGCCAGAAGAGATATATCCTGGAAACGTTTTAGGAAATTTTTTGCAAACAGGTGCCTGAAAGAATGGGGATACATGGTTTCATCCGGTATTTGATATCGTTTTGCCAGTACCTTTAACCGGCTGCGGATCCACCGGGGAGAGATGGGGTTACCTTGGCGGTTAGTAAAAATAAAACCGGAGTCAACATGGCGGCTTTCCAGCCAGATCAGTGCTTCCTGACACAATTTTTCCGGAAAATAGATCCGCCGTACCTTTCCGCCCTTTGTATACAGATCCATATATTCCATTTTTAAGTGTTCCTGCTTTATCTGCACCAGTTCACTGACTCTTGCTCCGCTGCATGCCATAAAGCGGATCACAAAATACCAGTAATCATCTTTATCCCGTTTCAAACATCGTTTCAGCTTTTCATAATCCTTCTGTGAGATCACATGGTCCAGGAAAGAGGCATTTTGCTTCCGTATCACCGGCAGGCGGAAAGGACCGGGAAAATCTTCGTGAGTATCAGTAACTGCCATATAATTTAAAAAACGGTTCATCCCATAGATCCGGTTGTCAGCAGTGGAAGATTTGTAATGACTGAGAAGATAGTTTCTGTAAAGCAGCAGATGTTTCCGGTCAAGCTTAGGATAAAGCCGGTTATATTGGCGGACTGTGGTCAGACAGCTTCGTATGGTATTCTGAGAAGCCCCCTGTTTGGTTAAATATTTTATATAGTCTTCTTCCATACAAGATCACCAGTTCACTACGCGGTTAAAAATACGTGCTTGTTCCGTACTGGTCCGCCGCAGATAGATTCGTGTAGTTTCAATACTGTCATGCCCCAACAGATCAGAAAGAAAAGAAATATCACCGCCATTTTCAATGAAATTCTTTGCAAACCGGTGCCGGAAAGAGTGGGGATACACAACTTTCGGGTCTAGACCGTAGCGACATCCCAAAGACTTTAACTGGGCCCGCACTCCGGAAATAGAAATGCGTTTTCCCAGGTGGCTTAAAAATAGCGGTCCATTTGTTCGGTTTTCCTGCTTCAGCCATTTTAAAAGTTTTCTTTGCAGGGCAGTAGGAATGTAAACTCTGCGCAGCTTGTTTCCTTTGGAACAAAGTTCCTTGTACCCGCGATCCACATCTTCCACGTCAAAAGCGACCACTTCGCTTACCCGGACACCGGTAGCAGTAATAAGACGCACCAGATAATAAAAAGTAAACTGTTCCTCCTCAAAAAGCCGTCTTTTAAAATATTCATAATCTGCCTGACTGATCACGTGCTCCGTATATTTTTTGCTCTGGATCTTTAAGGAGCGGGCTTTATAGTCATGGATCCCCTGAAACTTAAGAAAACAGTTTAATGCCTTTATCCGTACATTTACAGTCTGCGGTTTATAACGCTCCATCAACAGCACCTTGTATAAACGGATGTTATCCGGCGTCAGTTCATTGTAATAACTGAAAAAGTTTTTTACCCCGAACATATAGGATGTTATGGTATGGACAGACATTCCTTGTTCCGCTAGATACATATGAAATGCAGTTAGATTCATAGAAATCGGATTTTGTACCAGATTTTGTTCCATCTTCAATAAATGGGCCTCCTTGGATGCAGTTTCAATCATAAAAATCAGCACAGTCACGAGTATTATAACATTGAAAGAGGGTAAGCGGTTGATTTAATTTGGCACTTTGATAAAGACCATCAGAAATGGCATACAAGCAGCCATTTCTGATGGTCTTTTAAAAATTTGATCAGGAATGAATTTATTCACTTTCGGTGACAGCATCGCCGTCCCAGACACCATTAGCGTCTACGTGGTAACCATCCGGTGTATTGGCATCTTTCAGCATCCAGCCATCTTCATTCAGATAATACCACTTGCCATTGCTGTCTTGTCTCCAGGCATTGGTCAGATAGGTGCCGTCTTCCTGTTTGAACTTCCAGCCCTTATCAATCGGCTCCCAGCCTTTGTCTACGCCTGGGCCGAGATTGGTCTTGCTGTTGATCGTAGTAGCATTTCCGTCCCATACGCCGTTTTCGTCTACATGATAGCCATCCGGTGTATCAGCATTGGTCACCATATAGCTTCCGATATTAAAGTAGTACCACTTGCCGTCGGTGTCCTCTAACCAGGTAGATGCTGCGTAGTAGCCATTCT